>CANBZE010000246.1 GCA_947373775.1 Alphaproteobacteria bacterium | reverse complement strand
CAGATGCGACAACCAGCGGCGACTTCCGCCATGTCGTGCTGGGCATGGCGGTGATGGCCTTCTTCGTCGTTGTGGTGAACCGCCTGTTCTGGCAGCCGCTTTATTGGCTGGCGGAACGCAAGTATCGTCTGGTTTGAGATGACCGAGCTTCTGGAAGTGCGCAATGTCAGACGTTCCTTCCCCCGCGGCGGCGGCGAGGAATTGCTGGTGCTCGACGACGTCAACTTCACCCTGAAGGAAGGCGAGATCGTGGGCCTTTTGGGCCGTTCCGGCTCGGGCAAGTCCACCTTGCTGCGGCTGATCGCGGGCCTGGCGCGGCCGCAAGGCGGCAGCCTGACCTATATGGGCGCGCCCATCGAAGGACCCGCACAGGGCGTCGCCATGGTGTTCCAGGGCTTTGCCCTGTTTCCCTGGATGACGGTGCTGGAAAATGTGCAATTGGGGCTGGAAGCGCTAGGTCTGCCCGACGCCGAAGTGCGCAGCCGCGCCCTGGCCGCCATCGACCTGATCGGCCTGGACGGTTACGAGAGCGCCTATCCGCGCGAATTGTCCGGCGGCATGCGCCAGCGCGTGGGCTTTGCCCGCGCCCTGGTGGTCAATCCCAACATCCTTCTGATGGACGAGCCGTTCAGCGCCCTGGACGTGCTGACGGCGGAAAACCTGCGCACCGACCTGATCGAACTGTGGGCCGGCCGCAAGCTGCCCATCAAGGGCATCATGCTGGTCACCCATAATATCGAGGAAGCGGTGCTGATGTGCGACCGGGTGCTGCTGTTCTCGTCCAACCCGGCCAAGATCACCTCCGATATTCGCATCACCCTGCCCCAGCCGCGCGATCGTACCAGCCGCGAGTTCGAAAACTATGTCGATCAGATCTATGTCGAAATGACGGCGCGGCGTGTGGAGCGCATGCGCGAGAAGGTGGGCGCCGCCGCCATCGAGATGGCGCTAAGCCATGTCTCGCCCAACCAGATTTCCGGCCTGATCGAAGCCTTGTCGGCCGCGCCCTATAACGGCAAGGCCGACTTGCCCGACATCGCCTATGAACAGGAACTGGAAGTGGACGAACTGTTTCCGGTGGCCGAAGCCATGCAGCTGCTGCGGCTGGCGGAAGTGGAAGGCGGCGACATCAAGCTGACCCATATGGGCAAGCGTTTCGCCGACGGCGAATTGAACGAGCGCAAGGAAATCTTCTCCCGCGCGCTGCAAAACCATGTGCCGCTGGCCGCCCATATCCGGAAAGTCCTGGACGAGCGCAAGAGCCATTCGGCGCCCAAGACCCGCTTCCTGGACGAGCTGGAAGACCATATGCCCGAGGATGCGGCGGAAGAGACCTTGAAGACGGTGGTGTCCTGGGCGCGCTTCGGCGAGCTGTTCAGCTACGACGACGATGCCGCGGCGTTCTCTCTGGAAAACCCGACTTAGACCGCTCTGGGCCTCACCTGCGCCGCTGCCTGCTTGGCGCGGGCGCGGGCTTGGTCGGTGTCTTCACCGCGCGCCAGCGCCACGCCCATGCGGCGCTTCACAAAAGACTCCGGCTTGCCGAACAGGCGCAGTTCGCTGCCCGGCACCTGGAGCGCCTCGTCCACGCCGTCGAACGTCATTGCCTTGGCATCTGCGCCGCCATAGATCACGGCTGACGCGCCGGGCGAGGCCATTTCAATATTCACCGGCAGCCCCAAAATTGCCCGGACATGCAAGGCGAATTCCGACTGCAACTGACTGACCAGGGTCACCAGCCCGGTGTCGTGCGGGCGGGGCGAAATTTCCGAGAACCATACTTCGTCGCCCCTCACGAACAGCTCGACGCCGAAGATGCCCAGCCCGCCCAGCGCGCCGGTGACCTTGCCCGCCATGTCGCGCGTCCGTTCCAGCGACTTCGCGCTCATCGCCTGGGGCTGCCAGCTTTCGACATAGTCGCCGTCTTTCTGGACGTGGCCGATGGGGGCGCAGAAGTGCGTGCCGTCCCTGGCCCGCACCGTCAGCTGGGTGATCTCGAAATCGAACCGGATCTCGCCTTCGACGATGACGCGGGCCTCGCGCACCCGTCCGGCGCTCAGCGCCTTTTCCCAGGCCGCGGGAACGTCCGCCGCCGATTTCAACTTGGACTGGCCTTTGCCTGACGACGACATCACCGGCTTGACGAAGCTGGGATAGCCGATGCGGTCGCAGGCCGCCTGCAATTCCTCCAATGACGATGCGAAAGCGTAGGGCGAAACCGGCAGCCCAAGTTCTTCGGCCGCCAGAACCCGGATGCGTTCGCGGTTCATGGTGATATGGGCGGCCCGCGCGGTGGGAATGACGGTGCAAAGGCCGTCAGCCTCGATCCGCACCAGTTCGTCGGTGGCCAGCGCTTCGATCTCCGGCACCAGGAAATGCGGACGTTCCTGTTCCACGATGGCGCGCAGCGCCTTGGCGTCGGTCATGTCGATGACATGGGCGCGGTGGGCGACCTGGGCGGCGGGCGCGCCGGCATAGCGATCCACCGCGATGGTTTCCACACCCAGGCGCTGCAGTTCGATGATCACTTCCTTGCCCAGTTCGCCTGAGCCCAGCAGCATCACCTTCACGGCGGCCGGCGACAGCGGTGTTCCCAAACTCATGGGCCATATACCTTGGTGAAAGCGTCCATCAGGGTCTGGCGGTCGGACGGCTGGCCTTCGATCTGGACTGCATCGTCCTGCATCACCACGCCGGGCGAGGCTTTTCCGATCCAGATATGCGAGGTCGGGATCGCCCAGCTGGGGTCATCCAGCGTGCCCGCGGCGATGAAGACCAGCGCGGGCGAGGCCAGCGGTTCGTGCCACAGCCGCGTGCCGCACTCGGCGCAGCGCACGATGTCGATCTCGCGTCCCGAGTCGGCTTCCTTGCGGAAGACATCCCCGGCGCCTTCGGCCTCAAAGGCATCGCGCTTGGCCACCAGCATCAACAGGTTGGTGGCGCCCGTCAGTTTCTTGCAGTCGGTGCAATGACAAGCATTGATCGCCAGCGGCCGCTCCTCCAGCCGCCAGCGCAGCGCGCCGCACAGGCAGCCGCCGGTGTAAGGCGGATCGGGGATGGGCGGGCGTGCGGTCATGTCTTGGTCCCAACAAAAAAGGCCCGGCTGGGCGCCGGGCCTTTTGCGTTTCTTTTCCCGGTGGGGAAAGAAAATCAGTTCTTGGCGGTATCCACCAGCTTGTTTTTCGCAATCCAGGGCATCATGGCGCGCAGTTTCGCGCCGACTTCCTCGATCTGGTGGGCATCGCCCAGGGCGCGGGTGGCCTTGAAGCTGGCCTGGCCGGCCTTGTTCTCCAGCACCCAGTCACGGGCGAACTTGCCCTGCTGGATATCGGTCAGCACGCGCTTCATCTCGGCCTTGGTTTCCGCGGTGATGATGCGCGGGCCGGTGACGTATTCGCCATACTCGGCGGTGTTGCTGATGGAGTAATTCATGTTGGCGATGCCGCCTTCATAGATCAGGTCCACGATCAGCTTCACTTCATGCAGGCATTCGAAATAGGCCATTTCCGGGGCATAGCCGGCTTCGACCAAAGTCTCGAAACCGCCGCGGATCAGTTCGACCAACCCGCCGCACAACACGACTTGCTCGCCGAACAGGTCGGTTTCGCATTCTTCCTTGAAGTTGGTCTCGATGATGCCGGCGCGGCCGCCGCCGATGGCCGACGCATAAGACAGGCCCAGGTCATGGGCGTTGCCGGACGCGTCCTGGTGGACGGCGATGAGACACGGCACGCCGCCGCCCTTGAGATATTCGCCGCGCACCGTGTGGCCGGGGCCCTTGGGCGCGACCATCAGCACGTCCAGGTCGGGACGCGGTTCGATCAGCTTGAAATGCACGTTGAAGCCGTGGGCGAACAGCAAGGCCGCACCCTGCTTCATGTTCCGGGCCAAGTCGTCCTTGTAGATATCGGCCTGCAGCTCGTCCGGGGTGGCCATCATCATCACATCCGCCCACTTGGCGGCGTCGGCGACGCCCATCACCTTGAAGCCGGCGGCTTCCGCCTTCTTGGCCGACGCGCCGGGACGCACCGCGATCACCAGATCCTTGACGCCGCTGTCGCGCATGTTCTGGGCATGGGCATGACCCTGGGAGCCGAAGCCGATGACTGCGACCTTCTTGTTCTTGATCAGATTGAGATCGGCATCCCGATCATAATAAACGCGCATCAGTCCACTCCTGGAGGTTTTAAGATTGAGGTTGACTACATCGCGTCCGGACCGCGAGAAATCGCGGCAACACCGGTACGGGAGATTTCG
>CANBZE010000245.1 GCA_947373775.1 Alphaproteobacteria bacterium | reverse complement strand
AAGCCTTTTGGAACCGGCGTTATAGTGAATTTTCGAGATTTGTTTACCACGATGGATGCTTTCGCCGGAACTTCGCCGTTTCTGCGCGCCGACGTAATGAAAATCGCCGCTGCCGCAATCGGAAACGCCGCGATCACGTCGATCAGGTGATGACCGCCTTGCACCGGCGTGGACAGCAGCACCGCGATGTTGAGCGCCAGCGCCGGCCAGCGCAGATATTTGATATCGCGCGCGAACCACATCACCAGGAGCGCGAGTACGGCGTGATAAGAAGGAAAGCCGATCAGTCCTTTGGTGTCGCGCGGCGAAATCAGGCCCGGCCCGTCATGCAGCAGGCGCACCAGCTCGTGCGCGTAAGCCGGATCCAGCGCCAGTGCCGCGTGATTTGCCGCCAACGGATACACCGAAAAAGCCCCAAAAGACGGGGCCAAACTCCATATCGCGATGCAGGCCAGCGCCGAGAGCGCCAGCGCCAGACAAAAGCGATAGACGCGGCTGGCCTCCACCGCCGCCAGCGCGATGGTGAGCAGCGCCACCTGCGGCAGCATCGAGGAATAGGCGATCAGCGCCAGCATGTTCAGGCGCGGATGCTGCGCCATCCATGCCATCGCGGCCGGCCAGTCAAATCCCAGCGCGCGGTCCAGCGCCGCCAGCTCCACATCAATGCGCGGCCCCGCGCGTGTCAGCAGCAGATAATTGAGCAGGCTGGCCCCCAGCGAGAAAGCGCAGAGAAAGCCGGTGCCCAGCAGCATCGCGGCCAGGCGCGGTTCGGGGCGCAGGGTCTGGTAGAAGCGCGCCCCCGCCAGCAGGCACAGCGACAACAGGCCAAGGCGCAGAAAGCCGCCCCCGTCCAGCGCGAAGTGTCCCAGCACGACCCATGCCGCATCGACCCCGCCCAGGATCGCGAGCAACGTCAGAAGCTGGGCCGGGAGGGAAACGCGCACGAAAGGCCTTTTGGGGCGGAAAACAGGGCCTTTTTACGCCATCCAGCTTAAGGCTTCTTTTACGGCGCGGGCCTAGTCTAACCCTCGAAAATTCTGACGGATCCTCACCATGCGCCGTGCCCTGATCGCCGCCGCTCTGATTGCCGCCTCCCCCGCCTTTGCCGCGGGCAAGATGGCGGTGAGCAAGAATGAAGCCGTCGCCCTGGCGCTGGACGAGGTTCACACCCTCACTTTCCGCGCGCCCGTTTCCACCGTCTATGTCGGCAATCCCACCATCGCCGACGTCACGATGATCGACGCCCGCCACGCCTTTGTGCAGGGCAAGGGTTATGGCCGCACCAATCTGATCGCCCTGAACCGCGACAATGTGCAGGTCTTCAACACCCGCATCACCGTCACCGGTAACGATGGCGGCGGCACCGTGACCCTCAACCGCGGCGCCGAGCGTGTCACGCTGAACTGCACCGGCGGCCGCTGCGAGCCCACCCCAATGCCCGGCGACGACCAGAAGTCGTATAGCGCCGCGACCAGCCAGTCGGCCGCGCATCAGGCCGCCGCTCACGCCGTAGCGGCTGCCGAAGCGCGCTCCAACTAATCGAAAATCGGAAACGTCAAGCCGGGGCCGCGCTGGTTGCGCGCGCCTTGTCCTGCACCAGTGGGTACAGGGTCTGCGCCATCAACCCTTCGGGCATGGCGGCATCGTCAATGCCATAGCCGCCCGGAAGCGCGCCCTTGGGCATGTAATAGGTGCCGAACAACTTGTCCCACACCGAGAATGTGCTGGCGAAATTCATGTCGCACACTGCTTGCGCATGATGCCAGCGATGGAAAACGGGGCTGACGAAGACATAGCGCAGCGGCCCAAAGGTCCAGTTGAGATTGGCATGGACCATACAGGAGGTGATGATGTTGAAAGGCCCGATCACCAGGAAGATGTCGGGCGAGACGCCGCACAGCAGCGCGGTGATGTCCACCGCCGCGGTGCCCAGCACCAGGTTGACGGGGTGAAAGCGCGCTGCGCTGATCCACTCCAGATCCTTGGGCGCATGATGCACGGCATGGTATTTCCAGAAGGCGCCGCGGTGAAAGCCGCGATGGATCCAGTAGAGCGCAAAATCCGCCGCCACCAGGTAGCCGATGCCCTGCAGCCATAGCGGCAGGTGCGACAAGGGCCCGTGACCGTGCAGGTAGAAGTCGGCGATCTTCTGGCCGTCACTGATCTGGAAAAGCCAGATGGTGAGAAACACCGTCACCCAGATACGCAAATAACGCGTGAAAATGGGCACGAAAATCCAATAGGCCATGTCGGTGAACAGGCCACGCTTTTCCCACCAGGGCTTCCCGGCGTTACAGGGCGAGATGCGCGACAGCACGGCGAACACCACGCCCAGCCCCGCCAGCCAGGGCAGCACGTGCCACAAGGTCAGCAGCAATTGATCCAGAACTTCGCCGGCGAGCTTCACGTTACTTGCTCACGCGCACGTTGGTGATCTGCTTGGTGATGTCGGCGAACGCGGTGGCGATCTGGCTGGCCGATGTCAGGTCGTAATATTTCGAGCTGTCAGTAGCGCAATCCTGCAGCGGCGCGGAATTGCCGCCGCCATTCACATGCACATACAGCGTATAGACGATGACGCCGTCGGTCTTGGCGGCGCTGCACACCGAACTCAGGCGGGCGTCGATCTTGGCGTCGTCCGAAGTGCCTTCGGTGCCGCCGTCACCCCACCAGCGGTCCTGGGTGTTCAAGCCGTCGCTCAGCAGGATCAGGTACCGGGTGGTGTTGGAGGGCACCGCGCCGGGGCTGTAGGGCGCGCTGTTGGTCAA
This sequence comes from Alphaproteobacteria bacterium, assembly GCA_947373775.1. The sequence goes on along the minus strand of CANBZE010000245.1, from coordinate 1,498 downwards.
CGTCATCCAGCCATGGGCGACGCCGATCGCCTGGTTGGTCGAGCCGCCCGCCTGCATGGCGTCGATCTGGTTGGTCAGATAGGTGTTTTCCGCAGTGGTGAGGTCCGGTTTCAATGGCGTGATGATACCCGGCATGCATTGGGTGCTGCTGACCGGAATGGTGGGCGAGCTGCGCGGATTGTCGGCCGGGAAGCTGGCCGAGACGCTGCCATTCTGGATGTCCAGGTTCTGCACACGGTCGGTGAGGCAGCCGCCCCAGGTGTTGTGGTTGTTGGGCACCCAGGCGTGGGTCCATGCCTGGGTCTTGCAGACCTTGCTGCCGTTGCTGCCGCTGCAGCTGCAATTGCTGCCGGAGAAGCCATTGCAGCTGGCGGAGGACGAGCCTTTGTCCACGATCACGGTGTTGGCGCCATTCTTGGTGCTGGTCCAGCAGCCATTGTAATAGCGGTCGTTGCGCTCGGTATTGTAGTTGCCATTGTCGAGGCTGGGGCAGATGTAACCCTTGTAGGTGCCCGAGCTGGGGATCGACGATACCCTGTTGCTGGTGGTGTCGTTGGTCGGGTTCGGCATGCAGTAAAAGCCGAACGGACTCGTCTGCCCGTTGTTGGAGGTGGTGAAGGGACAGTCATCGCCCGGACCCCAGGCGGAGAAGGTGATGGTGCTGGGCGAGCTGCCGTTGGTGGTGTTCTGGTTGGGCACCGCATAGGTGTCGGTGACCGTGGTGGTGCCGCTGGCCTGGGGGACCGCTTCCCAGAAAGTCCAGTCCAGCCAGCTGGCGCTGGGAGTGGCCGTGCCCACGCTGACTTCGCGATTGAACGGCACGATGGAGACCATGATGTCGCCGCTGACGGTCGAAACACCTTGCAGGCTGGTCAGCATGGTCTTGGCGGCGGTCTTTTCCTGGTAGATCTTGCTGGCCGTGTTTGAATCGTTGACGCAGGGCTGGCTGTCGGGCTGGCACATCGAGCCGGAGTTATCGAATACCAGCGCCACCCACAATTTGCTCTGGCCCCACACCACCGTGCTGGAGGTGGACACCGGCATGGTGGTGATGCCCGCCAGCTTCATCAGGATGGTCGGCATCGGCGTGGTGGCGGTGAGCACCACCGAACCGGTGTTGTTGTAGCCGCTGGCGGGAATGGTGACGGTGGGCGTGCCGAACGCGGTCTTGTCGACGGTATAGTTGGCATCGAAATATTTCTGCGCCAGCGCCTGGGCCGAGGTCTGGTCCAGGCCGGTGGTGGAACCGACCGCCAGCGCGGCGGCGTCCAGCGCGCCGGTCATCTGCTGGCGCACCAGCATGGCGCGCGCGAAATCCAGGCCGGCGCCCGCAGCGAGAACCATCGGCACCAAGGCGATGGCGAACATCATGGCGACGTTGCCGCGTTTGGAGCGCGCAAAAGCGCGCGCCTTGCCGGCGAGGAGTTTCATCTTCGTATGCATGGTCAGCCCGATCATTAGAGGGCCATTTTGCCGGGAAAACAGTGAACATGCTGTT
>CANBZE010000244.1 GCA_947373775.1 Alphaproteobacteria bacterium | reverse complement strand
GGCGTGGCGGCGGGCCCGGACGGGGCGCTGTATGTGGCCGACTCCAACAAGGGCCGGATCTGGCGGATTTCCTACGGCGAAACCGGCAATTAAGGGGATTTGGGGCAGGTTTAGCCGTTGCAGAGGGGGGGCGGAATCCGTAGTTTCCGCGTCCTTCGGTGGCCGCCTTAGCTCAGTTGGTAGAGCACGTCATTCGTAATGACGGGGTCGCGTGTTCGAGTCACGCAGGCGGCACCATTCATCTGATCCGCGTTGCGGATCAGATGAATGACAAGCCCGCCCGCGCGACAGCGCCTTGAGGGCGGGCGCGTCAGGCGAAAACTCCACACCCGCGCGACAAACAAATTCAGCCACGTCATACTCGCTCTCTTCGTTGGGAGCGCGACCATGAAATTCCGTCTGGCAGTTATCATCTTGATCGCTGCGTCACCCGCCTTCGCTGGCCCGAAAGAAGACCTGCTCGCCGTCGACCGGGCCTTCGCCAAGATGTCGGTCGATAAGGGTTACGATCAGGCCTATATCGCCAACCTGGCAGAGGACGGACAGACATTCACCGGCAAGACGCCGATCAAGAACAAGGCCGACGCGGTGGCGCGGTTCAACGATCCCAAGGCGTCGCACAGCGATCCGAAAATCAAGATCACCTGGGTGCCTGATACGGGCGGGGTTTCCGCCGACGGCACCTTGGGCTGGACCGAGGGCCGTCACAGCCATACCGGTCCCGGTGTCAGCACCACCGGTCACTACATGACCATCTGGGTCAAGGAGAAAGGCGCGTGGAAAGTGCGCGCCGATATCGGCAACACCGATCCCAAGCCGTAACGGCAGTTATTTCCCCGCCGGCTTGTCCGCCAGGATGTTGATCTGGGCCAGCGCCGCTTCATCCGACGGCAACGTCGCCGTGCCGGCCGGATACTGGTTGAACGACAGGATATAGGCGATCACCAGCGACACTTCCTGGCCCGACAGGCTGCCCGGATCGTTGGCGGGCATGGTGGAATGGATGCGGGTGAAAAACTCAGCTACCGGCACGTTGGACCAGTTGGCCAGGAATGCGCCGCCTGCCAGCGGCGGCGCCATCTCGGCGCCGTTCATCTCGGCGCCGTGACAGATGGCGCATTTGCTGTTGAACAGTGCCTTGCCCTGCGCCGCCTGGTCGGCGGTGAACACCCCGTCCCATACGGTGCGCGTGGGCGCCTGTGCCAGGGCAGTTCCGCCCGCGATCAACCCTAAGGAAACAGCGGCGATCATCAGCTTTTTCATCACGCACTCCTGGGGGCGAACCGGCGCGGTTATAAGGGCAAGACCCACCAAATATAAGTCTTATTCGAAACAAATTGCCGCCCGGCGCTTCAGCCCCGCGCAACAGCCGCGGGCGCATGCTGGCCTCGAACCGTTGGGGCAACAGCATGTACACCATTGTCGCTGCATCCCAGAAAGGCGGGTCGGGCAAGACCACCTTGTCCGGTCACCTGGCCGTGGAGGCGTCCCGCGCCGGCGCCGGCGAAGTCGCACTGATCGATACTGATCCGCAAGGCAGCCTCGCCCATTGGTGGAACGCGCGCCAGGCACCCGCGCCGCACTTCGTCAAGGCGGGCTTGCCCGATCTGGAAGACGCGCTGGCGGGGCTGGACCGCATGGGCATCAAGATCGCGGTGATCGACACGCCGCCCGCCATCACTCAGTCCATTTCCCGCGTGGTGGCCTATGCCGACCTCGTCATCGTGCCGACGCGGCCCAGCCCGCACGATCTGCGCGCCGTGGGCGCGACGGTGGACATCGCAGAGCGTCACGGCAAGCCGGTGATCTTTGTCGTCAACGCCGCCACCGCGCGCGCCCGCATCACCGGGGAAAGCGCCGTGGCCCTGTCGCAGCATGGCACCGTGGCGCCGGTCACCATCCATCACCGGGTGGACTTTGCTGCGTCCATGATCGACGGCCGCACCGTGGGCGAGGTGACTCCCAACTCGCAATCGGCCAAGGAGATCAGCGACCTGTGGCTCTACATCCAGGAACGGCTGTCGCGCTTGGTGCACGATCCCAGCTTGCTGCCGCAGATTAAGGCCGATCATCTGGCGCTGAGCGCGCTATTGTCTCCGGGACTGGAAAACTTTGCCGATATGCCGCCGGAATTGCCGGTCTACGAAGGGCCCGAACGGCGCCTGGGCGGCGAGCGGCGCACCATCCTGGAGCCACGCAGCAATGAAAGGCGTGTCTTTGGACGGCGCGCCACAGACCAGCCGCAATGGGGGATCAAATGAGCAGTGGGAAATTCGCTTCGGTCACCGCCAGCCTGCTAGCGCGCAAGGGTGAGGGCCAGCCTTGGATGCAGGGCGGGATACAAGGTGGGATGCAAGGGGCCGCGCCCGAGCCTGCGCGCATGCCGCTGGCTTGGCGCAACGAGGGGCGCAATGAGGGGCGCAGTGAAGTGCGTAGCGAGGTGCGCGTCGCGCCCGCCGCGCCGCCACCGCCTCCGCCGGTGAAGGACAAATCCTGCGCCGTGCGCATGTCGCTGCATGATTTCGAGCGGCTGGGGATTCTGGCGGTCAAGACCGGCGTGACCCGCCAGCAGCTATTGAAGGATGCGCTGGCGCAGTTTTTGGCCGCCAAGGCGCAGGATTTCGGCTGCGCCTGCCTGGGCGCCTGCGAACGCAATTGCGGTGATACAGCCTGATCGGCTAGATCTGAACGCGTCTTCGGGCGAAGGGGCGTTCCATGAAATATCTGGGCAAGCTGATCTGTGCGTTGTTGCTGGCGCCGGCCGCCGTGTGGGCGGCACCGCTTTATACCGCCGACAACAAGATGGCAGTGCCGGAGGATTACCGCAGCTGGGTGTTCCTCACCTCCAGCCTGGATCTGAACTACGCCACCGCGGCGACGCCCGGCCATCACATGCTCGACAACGTCTTTGTCGATCCTGCGGCCTATCAGGTGTTTGTGAAGACCGGCACCTGGCCGGACAAGACCATGCTGATCAAGGAAAACCGCATGGCCGAGTCCGTCGGCACCCTCAGCAAGGCGGGCCAGTTCCAGGTCGGCGTGATGAAACTGGAAATCCACGTCAAGGACGAGGCGCGCTTTCCAAATGGCAAATGGGCGTTCTTCGTATCGTCGGACGGCAAGGCGGCGGGGTCGCTGATGCCGCAAACCGCCAACTGCTATTCCTGTCACCAGGAACATGGCGTGGTGGATACGACCTTTGTGCAGTTCTATCCGACCCTGATGCCCATCGCGAAGGACAAGGGCACGCTCAGCGCCGATTATCTCAAAGAGATTGGCGCGAAGTGATCAGCCGACCAGCTCGACCGGCTTGTAGCCGGGGGCGCGGGTCTGCCACAGGATGGCGATGAACAGCATCTTGGCGCGCGGCAGGATGGCCAGCGCGATACCGACGAAAAGCGCCGACAGCGATACCATCGCGGCCCAGGTGGGCATCCAGTCCAGGTTCACCATGAAGGCGAAGGGCAGGAAGATATGCCCGACCAGAATGATGGTCAGCCACGGGGCGGCGTCATCGGCGCGGATCTGGCCGAAGCTTTCGCCGCAGGCGGCGCAGTTTTCCACCTGCTTGAGATAGGACCGCATCAGCTTGCCATTGCCGCAGGCAGGGCAGCGGCCGAGCAGGGCGCGGCGGGCGGCGGTCTTCAGCTCGATCTCGGGGTTGCTCATGGCAAAAATATAGGCCGCTGGGATGAAGATTTCAGTGGTGCGCCTTGCCGCTGCGACAACTTGCATGCGCCGCCTGCCGGACGCGTCCGCGGACGGCCTTAAAAAACCAGCTTTTGGCGCAAGGATTGCGCCAAAAGCGAAAGCCCGTCACTGTCTGTCACAAGGCGTGAGAAAAGGCCGCGGGGAACGGGCGTTTCTATGAAAATCACCAAGCTCACCACCTATGTGGTGCCGCCGCGCTGGCTGTTCCTGAAAATCGAGACCGATGAAGGCGTCACCGGCTGGGGCGAGCCGGTGGTGGAAGGCCGCACCGAGACCGTGGCCGCCTGTGTCGCCGAACTGGCCGATTACCTGGTCGGCAAAGACCCCGCAGCCATCGAAGACCATTGGACCGTGCTGTATCGCGGCGGCTTCTACCGGGGCGGCGCCATTCACCTGAGCGCGCTGGCCGGGTTCGACCAGGCGCTGTGGGACATCAAGGGCAAGGTTCTGAACCAGCCGGTGCATGCACTGCTGGGTGGGCCGGTGCGCCACAAGATGAAAGTCTATAGCTGGATCGGCGGCGACCGGCCGGCCGACATGGTCAAGGGCGCGAAAGACGTG
>CANBZE010000243.1 GCA_947373775.1 Alphaproteobacteria bacterium | reverse complement strand
CATTGGGATTATAGGCGCCGCTGCCCTGGAACCACATGCCGCTATTGTTCCAGCGCTGCCGGTATTCCATCTCCAGCACTTCGCCGCCCTTGGTGGAGAACATCGGCGCCACAGTCATGTCCTGGCTGGACGAGATCGCGACATAGATGGGCAGGCGGGTGAAGTAGCCGATCTTGGTGGAGTTGCCGACTTCCGGCGTTAGCAAGCCAGTGGCGTAGCGCACCGTGGGATCGGATACCGAAAAGGATGGCAGCCAGGCGACCGGCACGCCCTCGACGGAAATGGTGGCGCTCTTGAAGCGCACCTTGTGCTTTTCCTGGTCATAGACCACGCGCTCGGCCTTGACCTGCCACAAGGGCGTGCGCTGGCCGGGCTGGTTGCAGATCTTGCAGGGGCTGTAGGCGGTGCGATGCGCGGTCACCGTGGTTCCGACGCGCCGGGCGCTGCGCGCCGCCAGCCGGCCGGTCTTGCCGATCAGGGCGCCGAAGCCCGACAGCGCGCCGTCGCGCATATGATCGGTCAGCACCACATGGTCGGCGAAGGCGACATTGCCCTTGGCGTCGGTGATGCTGACATGGCCGCGCGCCGTCACCTTGTCGTTTGTCTGGTCATAATCGACCCGCTCGGCCAGCAGGGTGCGGCCGTCATCCACGATCTCGACATGGCCGAGCGCCGAAACCGTCTTGCTGTCGCTGTCATAGACGACTTCGTCCGCCTGCAGCAGCATGGGCGCGTTCTTGGCCGGCGCCTTGACGGTGCCGACATGAATCTGCGCCGCCTGGGCGATCAGCGGGATCATGGCGCAGGCGCCCAGCAGGCCAAGACGCAACCCGGTCGCGCGCATCATCCGTCCTCTTGGCTGAAGACGAGCGTCATGCCGATCAGGATGGAGGCCAGGGCCGGCGCCGTGGCCGCCAGCAGCAGCGGCACCGCGCCGGAACGGCCCAGCACGGTGGTCAGGTCCTGGAAGAAATAGACGCCAAAGCCGCAGGCGGCGCTCAGCAGAATGACTTTTGCCACGCCGCCTTCGCGTCCCAGCCGCAGCGAAAAGCTGGCCGCCATGAACACCATGGCCGCGAACAAGGCGGGCAGGGCATAGAGATTGTAGAGATAGAGCTGGTAGCGCGACGCCGAGAAGCCTGCGGCCTGGGCGGCGCGGATGTAACCGGGCAGGTCCCAGAAGGACAGCGCATCGGGCGCGGTGGAGCTTTCCACGATCTGTTCCGGCGTCAGGGTGGTGGGCAGGGTGTAGCTGTCATGATGCACGGGCGCGCCGCCGGTGCCCGACACCCAGGCATTGTTCAAGGTCCAGACATGGTCGCCCAGCTGCGCCGACTTGGCGTCGATGCGGCCCTGGAACTTGTCGTTTGCGCCATAGAGCAGCACCAGGACATCCTCCAGATGCTCGCCCTGCTGGGCGACGCGCAGGGCATGGATCACCGATTGCTGGTGGACATCGCCCTGGCGCAGCCACAGCCCGTTGATCGAGACGGAGAGCTGGCTTTCCTCGCCCTTGACGTAGCGCGCTTCCAGCCCCGCGAACTCGGAAAACATCCGCGCCGAGATGGGCGTGAACAGGGTGACGGACGCGACGCCGATCAGCACCGCCACGGTGAGCGGTGGCAACAGGAAATCCCAGGCCGAGACACCGGCGGCCCGCGTCGCCACCAGTTCGCGCGACCGCGACAGGCGCACGAAGGTAAACACCCCGCCCAGCAGAATGGCGAAGGGCAGCATCTTCTGGCCCAGATCCGGCAGCTGCAGCACCGCCATGCCGATCGCCACCGAGGTCGAAACACTGTGCCCGGCGGTACGATTCAGCAGGTCCACCACGTCGATGGAAAAAGCCATGGCCAGGAACAGCGAATAGACCACCGTCACGCCCAGCAGGAACTGGACCGCCAGATAGCGGTAAAGGGTCCAGGACCAGCTCATGCCGTCTGCACCTTGAAACGCTCGCGCAGGGAGGAGGGCGAATAGCCCGCCAGCACCGCGATGGCGGCGGCTGCGCCCAGCAGCGGCAAAAGATAAAAGACGATGACCAGCGCCTGGTTGTGCTGCGCAACGCCCATCACGCCATAGCCGGCGATGCGCAAACCCGCTGCCGCCAGGCTGGCCATGGTGAGGCGCAGGGCGATGCTGCCGCGCTGGCGCCGCCCCCGCATCACCGCCGCCAATGCGATCAGGGCGAAGGCGATGCAGTAAAGCGGCTGGGACAGCCGGTCATGCGCGGCGGCAAAGAACTGGTTGCGGATGCGGTCGGTGACGCCCTGGGTTTCCGGCGGCCATAGCAGGTCGCTGAGCGAGCGCTCGTCAATCTTGCGCAAGGTGTTGCGCGAAGGCGCCGCGAACTGGTCCAGGTTCACCGTGTCGCGCTCGAAATGCAGAACCTGGAGCTGCTTGCCGCCTTGCGCGCTGGTCTCGATGGTGCCGTCCAGCATGATTAGACGCGTGCCCGCCGGCGTCTGGGCCAGAATGCCTTTCTCGGCGATGTAGGTGATGGGCCGCTTCCGGTCCTGGTTGTTATGCACCAGGATGCCCTTGATCTCGCCATTTCTGCCCAGCTGGCGCAGGAACACGGTCAGGCCGGGTGCGGCAGGATTGAACTCGCCTTCGTTGAGCAGCGCGCCCGCCATGTCGGCGCGGATATCCAGCACCTTGTCGCGCAACGCTCGCTGGCCCGCCGGCATCAGGTACAGTACGCACGCGTAAGTCAGCGCCATGACGATGGCGGCACAGGCCAGCACCGGGGCGGCCAGCTGGCGCAGCGAATAGCCGGCCGAGGCCATCACGATCAACTCGCTGTCGCCCTGCAGCCGGTGCAGGGTGAAAAGGGCGGCGAAGAAAAAGGCGATCGGCATGATGATCGCCAGTGGGGTCGGCAGGTACAGCAGGATGAGATAGAGGAAGGTCGGCGCCGACTGGCCGCGATTGATCACCAGGTCCAGCAGCGGCAGGATCGAGACCAGCCAGATCACGCTGGTCAGCAGCAGGGTCAGCACCGCCACCGGGCCCAACAGCTGGACCAGGATATAGACGGATAGCCGCGGCGGGCGCAGTAGGCCCGCTCTTCTGACCCGGGGCGCCGGGGGCGCCTCTGGACGCGGGTCTGACATGACCTTCATTGCCTTTGGGGAACCCTTATTGGAGGTCGGCGCGGATTCGACCTAAACTAGTATCAGAACTAGTATTTTCGCCAAAATACCCCGTCCTTGCCCGGAGATATAGCATGCAGATTTCCTTTGTTGCGCCCAGCGATGTCACAGCCCGCGAAGGCGGCGCCTGGGTGGTCGGGGCCGCGGAAGGCAGCGCCCTGCTGCCGGCGGCGGTCCGGCTGGACAAGGCCAGCGGCGGCGCGATCAGCCGCGCCCTGAAAGTCTCGCGCTTCAGCGGCAAGGCGGGTCAGATTCTGGAGGTGGTGGCGCCGGCCGGCATGGCCACCTCGCGCCTGATACTGGCGGGGCTGGGCAAGCCCGAACTGCTGGATGAGAAGGGGCTGGAGACGCTTGGCGCGCAGATCGTGGCGCGCCTGCATGCGGTGGGCGAAAGCAGCGCGCGCATCGAGGTGGATGTGCCCAAGGGCGCCAAGGTGAAAAAGGGCGAACTGGCGGCGCATCTGGCATTCGGCGCCAAGCTGAAAAGTTACACTTTCGACAAGTACCGCACCCGCAACCTGGATGAGTTTGAGAAGAAGCTGAAGACCTTGCGTGTCGCCACGCCGGAGGTGGGTGCGGCGAAGAAGGCGCATGCGGGTCTGGCGGCGGTGGCCGACGGCATCTTCCTGGCGCGCGACCTGGTGAACGAGCCGCCCAATGTCTTGTACCCGGCCGAGTTCGCGCGCCGCGCCAAGGCGCAGCTGGGCAAGCTGGGCGTGAAAGTCGAAATCCTGGGCGAAGCCGAAATGAAGAAGCAGGGCTTCGGTGCGCTGCTGGGCGTGGGCCAGGGCAGTGATAAGGAAAGCCAGCTGGTTGTCATGCAGTGGAACGGCGGCAAGAAATCCGCCAGGCCCATCGCGCTGGTGGGCAAGGGCGTGTGTTTCGATTCTGGCGGGCTTTCGATCAAGGTCGGCGCCGGCATGCAGGGCATGAAGGGCGACATGGCGGGCGCTGCCGCCGTCACCGGCACCATGCTGGCGTTGGCGTCGCGCAAGGCCAAGGTCAATGCCGTGGGCGTGATCGGCCTGGTGGAGAACATGCCGGGCGGCGACGCCACGCGGCCTGACGATGTGCTGACGACGCTGTCGGGCCAGACGGTGGAGGTACTGAACACCGACGCCG
>CANBZE010000242.1 GCA_947373775.1 Alphaproteobacteria bacterium | reverse complement strand
TATTCCTCCACCGGCGCGTAGTTGTTCACCACCGTTGTGTGACAGGCGCAGAACCAGCAAAGCGTGTCGCAAAAGGGGATGTGGAGATACAGCGAGACGGGCGTCTCTGCTGGGAGGGTCTCGAGCCAGGACTGGTATAGCGGCCCCTGCACGGCGTGGCTGAAATGGGGAGCGGTGGGGTAACTGGTGTAGCGCGGAACCCGCGCGGCAAGCAGCTGCAGGGCCGTCATGGCGTCCTCCGGCTGCGAATGTAAGCCGACACTTTGCGGATTTCGTCCCGGCTGAGCGCAAAGTCCGGCATTCTTTCATGCGATGTGCTGAGCCATACCGGCAGCGTGGTGGCCGTAAGGCCCTTCTGATTGGCGATCCAGGAAAAAGAGGGAACGCGATCCGTGCGGATTACGGGACCCTTCGTATCCACCACGTGGCAATTGACGCAAAGGGTGTGGGCGAGCCGGTCTCCGTCCGTAACGTCAACCAATCTCGACAGGGAATCCGCGTTCGCCGGAACAGCAGCGCCCGCCACGATCAGTGCGAAGATCAGCGGCGAAATAGATGGGAGGCGCTTGGTCTGGGTCATCGGTTTCTCCTGCTGCGTAAGCTTGAGGTGCGCGGAGCCGGCCACGCCTTGATCCGGATCAAGCGCGTGAAATTGCCGCTGCGCAGCCTGCGTCATCACGCCATGGGCGCCGAGTGCCTGGATTGATGCAAATCAAAGGGCGTCCACCGCTGTCATGTCACTACAGACCCGCATATTCAGGGGTCTATTGTCATGAAGTTTCTTCAGCTTACTGCGGCATTCTTGCTTCTCGCTGGCGCTGCCCATGCGGAAGACGCCGCGGCGCCTGCCGGAACCGCGGGGCATTTCCAGGCGCGTCTGCGCGGGGTGGTCGTGCTGCCCGATCCGTCGGCCGATATTGTGATTTCCGGCACCCATATCGGCGGCACGACATCGATCAGCACGTCGTTTGAACCGGAAGCCGATCTTTCCTATTTCATTACAGACCATATCGCAGTCGAAGCGATTGCCGCTGTCACCAAGCACACCATCCGCAACAGCGTGGCCGGCACCGTCTCCAGCGTTTGGCTGTTGCCGCCGACCATAACCGCCCAGTATCACTTCGATCCCAGCGGCCCGATTCGCCCCTATGTCGGCGTAGGCGTGAACTATACCTTTTTCTATGACCCGCACAGTGCGCTGCCTGGCATTGGTTTCAAGAACAGCTTCGGCTGGGCGTTTCAGGCCGGCGCGGATGTTCCGGTGGGCGACGGTCCGTATTTCCTGAATGCCGACATCAAGAAGGTCTTCATGGGAACCCATATCCGCGCGTCTGGCGGTGCGGTGCAGGCTTCCGCGCGCATCAATCCCTGGTTGATTGGCGCCGGCGTCGGCATGCGCTTCTGATCCATGCTCTGCTGCCTCCTTGCCGCGATGTTGCTCGGGCCGTTGGGCCTGTGGGCAATGCCGCGCGCAAGGACGCAGGAAGGGCCGGACTGTTGTGGGCCGGGCCGCCGCCGGATGGCGATTATCGCCTTCATCGTGATCGGGGTGGCGTCTCTATGTCTGATGGCGGCCCTGCTCGCATGGAGCTCCCCGGCGTCATTTCGACACATTTGCACGGTGTTGGCTCCCAAATAGGGGGCAATTGATCGGCATCAATGCCGATCCGGCCCCAACCAACGACGATCTCACCATCCAAGAGGGGCAATTTTCGTGACCATGACCGAAAGCTTGAACCAGCCCGTCGGCGGCTGGACCGCCTGGTGCCTCAGCCTGCGCGGCATCCCGCGCGAATCGCGGACACCTGTCGCGCGCCAGACCGCCCCCCAAAAGCCTTCAACGCAGGAAAACGGTCATGCAGGCTGAAGCCACGCAGCAGCCCTGGCGGTTCGATCACTTCTTCGTTCCGCTGACGATATTTCTGGGCCTTGTCGCCTCGCTGGTCGAAGCCGTGCGCTCGCCCGATCCCTTGATGGTGATCCAGGCCTGGACGTTCGGCGTCTGCATGGCGGTAATTGGCGTCTGGTACATGTGGATGTATGCCGGCCGCGCGCCACTGGATGAAAAGCGGCAATATGCCGACGCGGTGGTCAAGGCCGGCGTCGGCGCCTCCATGTTCTGGGGCATCGCCGGGATGCTGGTGGGCCTGATCATTGCCCTGCAGCTGTCCTTTCCGCACTGGTTCTATTTTGCAGACCAGGCATGGACCAATTTCGGCCGCCTGCGCCCATTGCACACCTCTGCGGTGATCTTTGCCTTTGGCGGCAACGTCCTCATCGCCACCAGCTTTTATGTCGTGCAGCGCACAAGCCGCACCCGGTTGTTCGGCGGGTCGCTCTCCTGGCTGGTGTTCTGGGGATACAATACGTTCATCGTCCTGGCGGGAACCGGCTATTTGCTGGGCATCACCCAGGGCCGCGAATATGCCGAGCCGGAATGGTATGCCGACATCTGGCTGACCATCGTCTGGGTCTGCTACCTGGTGACGTTCCTGGGCACGCTGATGAAGCGCAAGGAACCGCACATTTATGTCGCCAACTGGTTCTATCTCGCCTTCATCGTCACGATTGCCGTGCTGCACATCGTCAACAATCTGGCGATGCCGGTGTCGCTGCTTCAGACCAAGAGCTATTCGCTGTTCTCGGGCGTGCAGGATGCCCTGACGCAATGGTGGTATGGCCACAATGCGGTCGGATTCTTCCTCACCGCGGGCTTCCTGGGGATCATGTACTATTTCATCCCCAAGCGGGCGGAGCGGCCGGTCTATTCCTATCGTCTCTCCATCATCCATTTCTGGAGCCTGATTTTCATCTACATCTGGGCGGGCCCGCATCACCTGCTCTACACGGCGCTGCCGGAATGGGCCCAGACGCTGGGCATGACCTTCTCCATCATGCTGTGGATGCCCAGCTGGGGCGGCATGATCAACGGCCTGATGACGCTGTCGGGCGCGTGGGACAAGCTGCGCACCGATCCGGTTTTGCGCATGCTGGTAGTGTCGGTCGCCTTTTACGGTATGGCGACCTTCGAGGGGCCGGTGATGAGCATAAAGACCGTCAACGCCCTTTCCCATTACACCAACTGGACGGTCGGCCACGTTCACTCCGGCGCCCTGGGTTGGGTCGGCTATGTCAGCTTTGGCGCGATTTATTGCCTGGTGCCCTGGCTGTGGAAGAAGAAGCTCTATTCCAACGCGCTGGTGGAGTGGCACTTCTGGATATCCACCCTGGGAATCGTTCTTTACATCACCGCGCTGTGGGTCGCCGGCATCATGCAGGGCCTGATGTGGCGCGCCTATAACGAGTTCGGCTTTCTCGAATATGCCTTCTCCGAAAGCGTTCAGGCGATGCATCCCTATTACATCATCCGGGCGCTCGGCGGGCTGCTCTATCTCACCGGGACACTCATCATGGCCTACAATTTGTGGAAAACGATCCGCGACGGCGTGCCGGTTGCGGTTCCGGCAGTTCTCGCGGCGGAGGCGGTGTGATGAACCACGCCTGGCTGGAGAAGAACTCCATCTTCCTGCTGATCGGCATCATCCTGGTAATCGCCGTCGGCGGTGCCGTGGAAATCGCTCCCCTGTTCTGGGTGGGCGGCACGGTGGAGAAGGTCAGTGGCATGCGCCCCTATACGCCGCTGGAGCTGAAGGGCCGAAATATCTATGTGCGTGAAGGCTGCTATGTCTGTCACAGCCAGCAGATCCGCACCTTGCGCGATGAAGTCGAACGCTACGGCCATTACAGCCTGGCGGCGGAGAGCATGTATGACCATCCCTTCCAATGGGGTTCGGAACGCACCGGTCCCGACCTGGCGCGGGTCGGCGGAAAATATTCCGACCAGTGGCATCAGGCGCACATGGCAGATCCGCGCTCGGTGGTGCCCGAATCGATCATGCCGCCCTACAAGTTTCTCTTTTCCACGCCGCTCGACTACCGCGATGTGAAGAACATGCTGGTGGCCAACAAGGATGTCGGCGTTCCTTACACCGCCGATCAGATCGCCCACGCCAAGGAAGACCTGGAAGCACAGGCCGATCCCAATTCCGACGCGCTGGAGGCCTTCCAGAAGCGCTATGCCAAGGCGCAGGCGCGTGACTTTGACGGTAATGCGGCTGTGGTCAGCGAGGGCGATGCGTTGATCGCCTACCTGCAGATGCTGGGCACGCTGGTGGACTTCAAGACCTACCACGCGCATGCGCCCGAGAACCGGAGATAACCATGGAACGCTGGGCTTATGAAGACGTGCTGGCCTTCGCCCAAAGCTGGGGCGCCGTCTATTTCGTAGCGATGTTCATTGCGGCCTTTGCCTATGCTTGG
>CANBZE010000241.1 GCA_947373775.1 Alphaproteobacteria bacterium | reverse complement strand
TAGCCGTCGGGCAGTTTGCTGGGGATGTTGTCCGCCCGCACATGGATGTCGGTGCAGAGGTTCTGCAGCTGCACATACATTACATTGGTCTGCGGGCTGTAAGCCGAATAGGGCCAGTCGCGGCCGCCGGCATGGGTGGGGCACAGGTCATAGATCTTGTGGATGTCGGTCATCACCATGGCCTGGTTGATGGTGACCTTGCCCTTGGTGTCGATCTTGTCGACGATGTTCTGCACCGCTGTCTGCTTGGCCCACAGAAAGTCGCCCTTGGCGGCGTCGAAGCTCCACATGATGGAGGTCTTGCACGGCACGCCGGTCAGGGTCCTGCGGCTGGCGCTTTTGATGCCGCGGCCGACCGCCATCATGCCGTCCGCCTTGGGATCGGGATTGACGGCCGTGGTGATCGGCATCATTTCAAACGTGCATTCCTGGTCCCAATTGTCTTCGGGCAGGACCTGGTGCTTCCACACGATCTCGCCGGTCTTCGGCTTCACGGCAAAGCGCGTGTCGCTGCCGGCCATGGTGGCGCCGTAGTTGCCGCGCTGGCCTTCCGCCGCCGGCCCGGTGCCGCTGGAGCCGTAATAGATCAGGTCCAATTGCGGGTCATAGGTGATCGGGCCCCATACGCCGGTCATCTGGCGTTTTTCAAAGGGCTGGTTGCCCCAGGTTTCGCTGCCCGGTTCGCCCGGCTTGGGGATCACATAGTTGCGCCACAGCTCCTTGCCGGTTTGCGCATCATTGCCGGTAACGAAACAGCCAATCGGCGCGTACTGGCAGGTGGCGCCCGCCACCACCACGCCCTTCACCACGATGGGGCCGGTGGTGTTGGTGGCGTACAGGTTGCCGCCGCGGTTGACCTGCCACAATTGCTTGCCGGTCCTGGCGTCCAGCGCGACCAGGTAATTGTCGCGCGTAACGGTGTACAGCTTGTCGCCATACAGGAACACGCTGCGCTTGCGCTGGCCCCAATGGCCGCTGGGTATCTTGGTGAGGTCGGGCAGGTTGCGCCGGTACTGCCACAGAAGATCGCCGGATGCGGCATCGATCGCCTGGATGACGTCGTTGGGATTCCCCAGGAACATCACGCCATTGTGGATGATGGGGGTGTTCTGGTTGATCCCGGTTTCCATGCCCCGCGACCACACCAGTTGCAGGCTTTTGATGTTGGTCTTGTCGATCTGCTTGAGGGGGCTGAAGCCATAGCCTTCGTAATTGCCGCGCATCATGATCCAGTCACCCGGATCGGGATTGCGCAACTGTTCGTCGGTCACTGGCGCCCAGTTCGGGATCGGAAGGGGTGCGATGGTGATATGGCCGCTGGTGCCCATCTCCGGTGCGCCGCTGACAGGGCGCGGATCGGGATAAGGATAATTCTGCGCCGTGGCCGCCACCGCCATCAGCACCACGCCGCCGAGTGCGGCCGCGCCGCGAAATCCGGTCTTCATGTCAAGCGCCCCTGGAATTTATTGTCTTGGAACATCGCGGGACCATGACAGGATTTTGCCGCCCGATCCAAGACCGGGCAGGGCGCCGGGAATAAATCCCGACCGCATCCAGAAAACTTCCCGCCGTAGGATTTACTGCGCACCCTTGCGGGGATCGACGCCGCGCGAATACCAGATCGAAAAAGTACCCGGCTGGGTGGCGTAGGCGATGAACTGCTTGCCCAGATCCTGGTGCGCGGCCTTGGACGGGACAGCGGCCACTGCGTCCAGGTAGCGGCCATACTCTTCGGGGATCGGGCCGGCCACGACCAGGTTATCCCACTTCAGGATCTGGCTGATGTTCTGCACCGCCATGTCGCCTTCGCCGCGGGCCAAGGCATCGCCGCCTTCGCCATAGGGGCTGGGCGCATGCTTGACGCCGGCCATTTCCGGCAGGTCGAACAGGCTCGACAGCATATAGGCGGTGCGGGTGCAGCCCGGTCCGCCGGGCGTGCCGTTGCAGCGCGAGTGCAGGACCTTGTTCGCCGAATGCAGCACGGCGATAAACTTTTCCTTGGTGGAAATGTCGGGGACTTTGGCGCCCTTCATGACGGCCAGGCCCTGGTAGGACCGGCCGACATGCTTGCGGCTGCCCGCCTTGATCGCGCCCTTGGTGGTGGCGTCGTCCATGAGGTCGGCCGGCAGGAACACCGCGTCCGCGGAGCCATCCACCGCCATTTTCACCACATCATCCATGCCGCCATTCTTGAGGGTGACCTTGATGCCGGTCTCCGCCTCGAAGCCCTTGGTGATGATCTCCAGGCCGCCAATATTGGTGAAGCCGGGCGTGCCGATGACGACCTCGCGAGTCTGGGCGCCGGCTGGAATAGCCATGGCCATGGCAGCGAGACCAACAAACGCGACGAGTCTGGTATCAAGAATTCGCATTATTCCCTCCTGTTACGGGGCGTTTGCCGCCGCCGCCATTTTATCCACCGCCGCCTGGAACCGCTTGGTGCGGCCTTCGCGTGCCGCAGTCTGCGCCGCCGCATCGCCCACCGCCGTCTGGTTCCAGATCAACGTATAGACCAGCTTTGAATGCCCCTTATCCACCGGCTCCACCGCCAAAGTGCCGTGATAGAAGATCGGCGTGAAGGGCTGGGCATAGGTGTAGGAATGGGCGGTGCGCGCCACCGCGATCTCCACCACCTTGGCGGTGCCGGTGTCGATGGTGCGGACCGAACCCAGTTCGCCCTTGCCGGAATCGATGGCGCAGCCTTTGACGTCCAGGTACTTGGCGATGGCGCACCAGTCATTGCCGCCGATCTTGTCCCAGGCCGCGTCGGCGCCCTTGTTGAGATTGGCGGTGAGGGTGATGGTGGTCCAGTCCGCCGGCTGCGGCGTCTGGGACAAAGCAGGATTGAGGGCGGGGGTTGCAATCAGCAGTGCCGCGGCAATCAAAATCTTTTTCATTCTTCACCTTCCAGTTCGACCACGACGGCCGCGCCATTTTCCAGCGCGATAGCCAACTCGCCCTTGCGCAGGGCGACGGCGTCCTTGCCGAACACGTCGTTGCGCCAGCCTTTCAGGGCGGCGACCTCATCATCCTCGTTCGCGGCCAGCCGTTCAATATCCTCGGCATTGGCGATCAGGCGCGGCGCAACCCCGACGGCTTCAGCTCGCAGCCGCAGCAAGGTCTTGAGCAGGTCCATCACCGCCTGTGATGGCTCGCGGCGGCGGCGCTGCTTGTTCTGGTCCACCGCGCCTTCCGGCGGTTCGGCGGTCATGCCCAGCGCGATGGCTTCGGTCAGGCCCTTGCCCAGCCGCGAATTGGCAAAGCCCTTGGGCACGGCGCGCACACGCTCCAGCGCTTCGCCGCTTTCCGGCGGATGGGCGGCGATCTCGGTTAGGGCTTCGTCCTTCAGGACGCGGCCACGGGGGATGTCGCGGGCCTGGGCCTCGCGCTCACGCCAGGCGGCCAGCGCCGCCAGCACCGCCAGAAACCGCTTATTGGAGGTGCGCGGCTTCAGCCGCTTCCAGGCCGATTCCGGGTCCAGCTTGTAGAGATTGGCATCCTGCAGCGCCGCCACTTCTTCGGCCACCCAACTGGCGCGGCCGGTCTTTTCCAGCTTGGCCTTCATCCATTCATAGATCACGCGCAGATGGGTGACGTCGGCCAGGGCATATTCCAGCTGGCGCTTGGACAGCGGGCGATGGCTCCAGTCGGTGAAGCGGGCCGACTTGTCGATCTCCACATGGGCGATCTTGCGCGCCAATGTTTCATACGACGCCGCATCGCCAAAGCCGCAAACCATCGCCGCGATCTGGCTGTCGAACAAAGGATCGGGCAGCACGCCGCCCTGCAGGTAGAAAATCTCAATGTCCTGCCGGCCGGCATGTAGCACCTTGACGATGCCGGGCCGCTTGATGAGCTCGTAGAAGGGCGCCAGGTCGATGCCCGGGGCGAGGGGGTCGATGATCCCCTCTATGCCGGGAGCCGCCACCTGGATCAGGCACAGCTTGGGGTAATAGGTCTGGTCACGCAGGAATTCGGTATCCAGCGCCAGATAGGGCGCGTTCGCAAGTTCCGCCGTGAAGGCCTTCAGGTCGTCCGTCGTTTCAACAATCCGCATCCCCCGGTGATAGCCGGATTCGGATGGTTTTGGGCGGAATTGTGCCGCTTACGGAAGGTTTAGTCCGACCACCTTGCCGGCAAAGCCGCCCGCGTCGAAATAGCGGGCCGCGCCCACTTCCTGCAGGTTCAGGATGGTGCGCACCCCGTTCTCGGCCGGATCGGACTGGATCGTGCGCCGGGAGACGGTCACCGTGTCCCCGCCCGCCAGCGCCTCGGAAATCACCCGGCCCCGCAGCTTGCCCTTGGGGGCCAGGGTGATGCCCGCTGCCTTGGCCAGG
>CANBZE010000240.1 GCA_947373775.1 Alphaproteobacteria bacterium | reverse complement strand
TCTATTGCTGCCGCGCGATCGCAGCCATGATGGTCGAGGCCGGCTATGGCCGCATCGTCAACATCGCATCGGTCGCGGGCAAGGAGGGCAATCCCAACGCCAGCTCCTATTCCGCCTCCAAGGCGGCGGTGCTGGGCTTCACCAAGTCGCTGGGCAAGGAGCTGGCGACCAAGGGCGTGATCGTCAATGCCGTGACCCCGGCGACGTTCGAAAGCCCCATCCTGGATAACGTGCCACAGAGCCATATCGACTACATGCGCTCCAAGATTCCAATGGAGCGCTTCGGCACGGCGGCCGAGAACGCCGCCGCGGTGTGCTTCCTGGCCAGCGAGGAATGTTCCTTCACCACCGCCAGCACGCTGGATACCTCCGGCGGGCGGACCACCTACTAATGATCCGGGCGGCCCTGAGGGGCGGCGTTGCGGCACTGTTGCTGCTGGCGCTGCCAGTGCATGCCGCCGCCAGGAAACCCACCAAGCCGAAACCGGTCCTGTCCGCCTTCCAGCAGGAAGAGGCGATGGGTCCGGCCGAACTGATCAAGCGCTGGAATCCCATCACCACCAAGGCGTCCAAGCGCTTCGGTGTTCCCCTGATCTGGATCAATGCGGTGATGCGGCTGGAAAGCGGGGGGCGCACCATGCTCTCGGAAAACCAGCGCATGATCTCCGACAAGGGCGCGCTGGGGCTGATGCAGGTGCTGCCCGGAACCTATGCCGAAATGCGCGCGCAATACGGGCTGGGCTCCGATGTGTTCGATCCCAAGAACAATATCAATGCCGGAACGGCGTACCTGAAGTGGCTGCGCGGCAAATATGGCTTTCCCGCCATGTTCGCCGCCTACAATGCGGGCCCCGGATCGGTGGAAGCGGTAATGGCGCGCACCAAAATCCTGCCCGCCGAAACGCGCATTTATATGGCGGGCATCAACAAGATATTGGGCGGCGGCGCCGACGGCGTGCTCATCAATTCCGCCAAGCTGACGCGGCCCGACGGCACCACGGTGCTGATCGATCCCATCGCGGTCAATTCCATCCGCGCCGTCGCACCGGGAGAATACATCGAAGGCGTGCAGACGGTGATCGTCGCCGGCCGCTTGCGCCAGGGCGTGAAGGAAGACCTGAATACCGTGACCGCCGCCATTCGCATCCGCGGCGGCACGATTTAGGGCGCGCGCGAAGCCATATAGGCGGCGACATTGAGAATGTCGGCGTCCGACAGCTTGTTCACCACATCCTTCATCTTGCCCAGCGCCGGACCCTTGCGATAGCCGGCCTTCATGTCGGCCAGCTGGCGGATCAGGTAATAGGCGCTGCGCCCGGCGATGCGCGGGGCATCGTCATGGCCGCGATACTCCTCGCCATGGCACGACGCGCAGGTGCGCATCTGGCCATGATTGCCCATCGCCACGATGCGTCCCTTGGCCAGCGAGCCCATCGGCACATAATCGACAAAGCCGACATGGTCATTGCGCAGTTCGACCTGCTCGCTTTCGGCGACTTCATAGATCATGTCCGGCGTCATCGGCACCGTCTCGGCGCCCTTGTCGAAGAAACGGGCGCCGCCGCCGCCGACATGGTTGGCCGGCGCGCGGCTGGTCTCCACCACCCGCATCCATTTCTGCTGCGCCCTGGGAATGGCCGCGAAATATTGCGCAGCGGTGCGCAGATCCTTTTCGCTGATGGCAAAGGCCATCTCGGTCATGGCGGGCGCGCGGATATTCTCGCGGTCGCCATTCTTGAAGGCATGCATCTGCTCGATGATATAGGGCACCGTCAGGCCGGAGATGCTGGCCGATTCCGGATGGCCATTGCCGTTGGGCAGGTGGCAGAGAATGCAGGCGATGACATGGGGCTTTTGGCCGTGCGCCACGATGTCAGGCAGCGGCCCATGGTCCTTGGGAAACCAGTCGGGCGGGCCAAAGCCATCGCCGATCTGGCGCATGGTCAGCTTCATGGACGGATCAGCGCCTTCGGCGGTGTGCACAGAGTCGGGCGCCGGCGGTTTGAAGCCCGGCGGCTGCATGGGATAGGCCCATTCGAACCCGGCCACGGGCTTGGGCATCTTGAGCATGATGTCCTTGGCCACCGGCGTATCGGTTGCCGGGGCTTGCGCCCGCGCGGCAAACACAATCACCGGCGCCAGCGCCAGCGCCGTCAAAATCACTTTCTTCATGGCTTCCCCGCCCTGTTTTGTGGGCCGGACCATAGGCGACAGGTGGGCAGCGGACCAGAGCCCGCGCCTACCCATCTGATTTATTTGAGAAAATTGGAGCGGGCGAACGGATTCGAACCGTCGACCCTAACCTTGGCAAGGTTATGCTCTACCCCTGAGCTACGCCCGCACTCCAAGACGGCGGGTTATGACCCAACGCCAAGGGGGATTCAAGCAGCAAATCCTTAGGTTTGGGTTGCACTTCCCCCTGCCATTTCCCGACAATCGGGCCGCGAAAGGGGGCGATGTGGCGGATAACGGGCGAAACGCGGGCGAAGGCTATGGCCTGCTGGCCCCTACCCTTGTGGTGATGGGGCTGGCCTTGGCGGCGCCCCTGGCCTTGATGGTCCTCACCAGCCTGAAGGACCAGAGCGGGCTGGGCTTCGCCGCGGGCTGGACCCTGGACCAGTATGGCGCGGTGCTGGGACGCGCCGGCTATCGGTTGTTGTTCCTGCGCTCGATTGCAATCTCTGCAGTGGTGACCTTGGTCACCGTCGCGCTGGCATACCCGATGGCCTATTTCGTCGCCTTCCATGCGCGGCGCAAATTCTTCTGGCTGGTGGCGCTGACCATTCCGTTCTGGACGTCCTACCTGCTGCGCGTCTTCGCCTGGAAGATCATCCTGGGCTTCAATGGCGTGATCAATTCCGGACTGATGCGGCTGCACCTGATCGACCAGCCGCTGAGCGTGCTGCTCTACAATCCCTTCGCCGTGGTGGTGACCCTGGCGCATGCCTGGGCCGCCTTCGCCATCCTGCCCATCTATGTCAGCCTCGAGAAAATCGATCGCTCCCTGCTGGAAGCGGCCAGCGATCTGGGCGACAGCGCTTTGCGCCGTTTCCTGCGCATTACCTTGCCGCTGAGCATGCCGGGCGTGATCGGCGCCGCCGTGCTGATCTTCGTGCCCACCACCGGCGATTTTGTGACACCGTCGATGGTGGGCGGACCGGCCGGCACCATGATCGCCAACCTGATCGAAGTGCAGTTCAACGGCGTGGGCAACTGGCCGTTGGGTGCGGCCCTGTCGCTGGTCAGCATGGTCCTGGTGGCGGTGATTGCCGGCCTGTTTGTTGCTGTGGCACGCGCCGCCGCGAAGGCTGCGCGATGAAAAGCAAATCGCTGCTGCTCTACGCCTTTGCCTATCTGGCCTTCCTCTATGTGCCGGTGCTGGTGCTGCCCGTCTTCTCCTTCAACGATTCTCAGTTCATCGCCTTCCCCCTGTCGGGCTTCACCACCCGCTGGTATGGGGCGCTGGCCGGCGACAGCGCCATGCAGCATGCTTTGGGCAACAGTTTGAAAGTCGGCATCATCACTGCGCTTCTGTCCACCATGCTGGGGCTGGCCGCCGCCCGCGCCGTGACGCGCTACCGGTTGCGCGGCGCCGGCGTGGCACTGGGCTTCATCTCCCTGCCCCTTTTTATTCCCGACATCGTGCTGGGACTCTCCCTGTTGATGCTGCTGGGCGCGGTGGGACTGCCGCTGTCGCTGGCGGCGGTGGTGCTGGGACACTTGCTGGTCTGCGTGCCTTTCGCCCTGACGGTGCTGATCGCGCGCTTCGAGGGCTTCGACAAGAACCTGGAAGAAGCCAGCGCCGACCTGGGCGAAGATGGCTGGATGACCTTCTGGCGCATCACCGCGCCCCTGATGCTGCCGGGCATCACCGCCAGCCTGCTGCTGACCTTCATCACGTCGTTCGATGAATTCCTGGTGGCGTTTTTCCTGTCGGGCACCGAGGCGACCTTGCCCATCTATATCTGGGGCCAACTGCGCTTTCCGGAGCGCCTGCCCATGGTGCTGGCGCTGGGCGCCGTCATTCTCGTCGCGTCTGTGGTGCTGGTGATCTGTGCGGAATATGTCCGCAATCTGGGCGTGAAAAACCGGGTGGTGGGTGCATGAGTTTTCTGACCGTCAACAATGGCAGCAAAAACTTCGGCGGCCCGCCAGTGGTCAATGACGTCAGCCTGGAGGTGGCACGCGGCGAATTCTTCGCCCTG
Organism: Alphaproteobacteria bacterium; assembly: GCA_947373775.1. The sequence continues at coordinate 134 of CANBZE010000240.1, read as the reverse complement.
CTCGGTCCGTCAGGCTGCGGCAAGACCACCTTGCTGCGCATGATCGCGGGCTTCGAGATACCGGACAGCGGTACCATCGCCATCGACGACGAAGCCATGAACACGGTGCCGCCGCATCTGCGGCCCACCAATAT
>CANBZE010000239.1 GCA_947373775.1 Alphaproteobacteria bacterium | reverse complement strand
GGTCGGACGCTTCCTCTTCATCGTGCCGATGATGGCGGTGGCCGGCGCCCTGGCCGCCAAGAAGATCGTGCCAGTCTCGGCCGGCACCTTTCCCACCCATGGCGGGCTGTTCGTCGGACTTTTGATCGGCGTCATCCTGATCGTGGGCGGGCTCACCTTCTTCCCCGCCTTGTCGCTGGGCCCCATCGTTGAACATCTGGCGATGCAGGCCGGCACCTTCTTCTGAAAGAACGACCATGAGCAAACAGCAAGCCAGCAGCGTGTTGGACCCGGCCATCCTGGTTCCGGCGATCGGCAACGCCTTCAAGAAGCTCGATCCCAGGGCCATGGCGCGCAATCCGGTGATGTTCGTGGTGGAGGTCACCGCAACCCTCACCACCTTCCTGTTCGTCCGCGACTGGCTGGGTGGCCAGCACCATCTGGGCTTCGCTTTCCAGATAAACCTGTGGTTGTGGTTCACCGTGCTGTTTGCCAATTTCGCCGAAGCCGTTGCGGAAGGACGCGGCAAGGCCCAGGCTGAAAGCCTGCGCCGCACCCGCAGCGACACCATCGCCAAGGTGCTGGCGGACCAGGCCTCCAAAATCTATTCCAAAAAGCCGTCCCAGCTTCTGTCGCGTGGTGACCTTGTGCTGGTCGAGCCGGGTGATGTCATCCCCTCGGACGGTGAAGTGGTTGAAGGCGTCGCCAGCGTCGATGAAAGCGCCATCACCGGCGAAAGCGCGCCGGTGATCCGCGAATCCGGCGGTGACCGCTCGGCGGTGACCGGCGGCACGCGCGTGCTGTCGGACTATATCGTGGTCAAGATCACCGCCACGCAAGGTTCCACCTTCCTGGACCGCATGATCGCCCTGGTGGAAGGCGCCGAGCGCCAGAAGACCCCCAACGAGATCGCGCTCAACATCCTGTTGGCCGGCCTGACCATCATCTTCGTCTTTGCCGTAGCCACCATTCCCATGTTCGTCGCCTTCGCAGGCGGCAGCCTCAGCGTGCTGGTGCTGGTGGCGCTGTTCGTCACGTTGATTCCCACCACCATCGGCGCCTTGCTGTCGGCCATCGGTATCGCCGGCATGGACCGGCTGGTGCGCTTTAACGTCCTGGCCATGTCGGGCCGCGCCGTGGAAGCGGCCGGCGACGTGGACACCTTGCTGCTGGACAAGACCGGCACCATCACCCTGGGCAACCGCCGGGCCACCGCTTTCCTGCCGCTGGAAGGCGTCACCGAACAGGAACTGGCTGAAGCCGCGCATCTGGCATCCCGCGCCGACGAGACGCCGGAAGGCCGTTCTATCGTTGCGCTGGCCCAAAGCAAGTACGGCGTCATGGACGGGCAGGTAGCAGGCACTTTCGTGCCTTTCACGGCCCAGACGCGGCTGTCGGGCATCGACTCCATCAACGGTTCCATTCGCAAGGGTGCGGTCGATGCGGTGTTGTCCTGGGTTGGCGTGTCGCTGACCGGCGCGGCCTTGAGCGTGATTTCCGATCGCATTGCCAAGACCGGTGGTACGCCGCTGGCCGTGGCGCGTGACAAACGCCTGCTGGGCGTCATTCAACTGAAGGACATCGTGAAGGGCGGCATCCGTGAGCGTTTCGCGGAACTGCGCCAGATGGGCATTCGCACCGTGATGATCACCGGCGACAATCCGCTGACCGCCGCCGCCATCGCCGCCGAAGCAGGCGTGGACGACTTCCTGGCGCAGGCCACGCCGGAGAACAAGCTGACCCTCATTCGCGAGGAACAGGCCAAGGGCAAGCTGGTGGCCATGTGCGGCGACGGCACCAACGATGCGCCCGCATTGGCCCAGGCCGATGTCGGTGTGGCGATGAACACCGGCACCATGGCGGCACGCGAGGCGGGCAACATGGTGGACCTGGACAGCGATCCCACCAAGCTGATCGAGATCGTGGAGATCGGCAAGCAACTGCTGATGACACGCGGTGCGCTGACGACTTTTTCCATCGCCAATGACGTGGCCAAGTATTTCGCTATCATCCCCGCCATGTTCCTGGCCTTCTATCCCCAGCTCCAGGCGCTGAACATCATGGGCCTGCACAGCCCGCAAAGCGCCATCCTGTCGGCGATCATCTTCAATGCGCTGATCATCGTGGCGCTGATCCCGCTGGCGCTGAAGGGCGTGACCTATCGCGCCGCCGGCGCCTCCAGCGTCCTGCGCCGCAACCTGCTGATCTACGGCCTGGGCGGCCTCGTGGTGCCGTTCGTCGGCATCAAGGCCATCGACTTGGCTGTCACCGCTCTTGGATTGGTTTAGGAGTCCGCCATGCAACATATCCGCCCCGCCATCGTCATGCTGGTCCTGATGACCCTGCTGACCGGGCTGCTCTATCCCCTGGGCTTCACCGCCCTTGCGGGGGCGATCTTCCCGCACCAGGCTGCGGGCAGCCTTGTCACCATCGACGGCAAGGTGATCGGCTCCGAATTGATCGGCCAGAATTTTGCCGCGGCGAAATATTTCCATGGCCGCCCGTCGGCCGCCGGCAATGGCTATGACGCCGCCAATTCCTCCGGCTCCAATCTGTCCACCACCGCCAAAAAGCTGAAGGACCGCATCGCCGCCGACACCGCCAAGCTCCATGCGGAAAATCCCGCCATGCCGGTACCGGACGACCTGGTGACCGCCTCGGCCAGCGGCCTGGACCCTGACATCTCCCCCGCCGGCGCCCTGTTCCAGGTGCCGCGCATCGCCAAGGCCCGGAATATGCCGGAAACCGAGGTTTCGGCCTTGATCGGCAGCCATATCGAAACCCGGCTTTTCGGTCTGCTGGGTGAGTCCCATGTCAACGTCCTGAAACTCAATCTTGCACTGGACGCATACGGGGCCCGCATGCACGGCGCGGCGAAAGGGCCTAATCTCCCGGCCGGATGACCGACACCGATCACAGGCCTTCGCCGGATGCCTTGCTGAAAGAAGCGGGGCAGGCGGGCCGTGGCCGGCTGAAGGTGTTCCTGGGCGCGGCGCCCGGCGTCGGCAAGACTTACGAGATGCTGGTACAGGCGCGCCGCCGCAGGCTGGACGGCGTGGATGCGGTGATCGGCGTGGTCGAAACCCATGGCCGGGTCGAAACCGATCTGCTGACCAAGGGGCTGGAAACTGTTCCCAAGAAGCGCGTGCCCTACAAGGGCAAGGTGCTGGCCGAGATGGACCTGGACGCCATCCTGCAACGCCGCCCGCGCCTGGTACTGGTGGACGAGCTGGCGCATGACAATGCCGTGGGCAGCCGTCATCCCAAGCGCTACCTGGACGTGGAAGAACTGCTGGCGGCCGGGATCGACGTTTACACCACCCTCAATGTCCAGCATGTCGAAAGCCTGAACGATGTCGTCGCGCGCATCACCAAGGTGCGTGTGCGCGAAACCGTGCCCGATTCCATTCTCGACCGCGCCGACGATATCGAGCTGGTGGACCTGACGCCGGAAGACCTGCTGCAGCGGCTGAAGGACGGCAAGGTCTATCTGCCCGATGCTGCCGAGCGGGCGCAGCAGAATTACTTCATTCCCGGCAACCTGGCGGCACTGCGCGAGCTGGCACTGCGGCGTACCGCCCAACGGGTGGATGCGCAGATGGTCGATTACATGCGCGCCCATGCCATCGCAGGCCCCTGGGAAGCCAGCGAGCGCCTTCTGGTGGCGGTGAATGCGCGGCCGGGCGCGGCAAGCGCGCTGCGTTATGCCCGCCGGCTGGCTGACCGGCTGCGCGCCTCCTGGACGGCGATCCATGTCGAGACCGGCGCCGCCAGCGAAGCCGAACGTGACAGCGTCGCCCAGGCCTTGCGCCTGGCCGAACGCATGGGCGCGGTTTCGGCCACCGTGCCCGCCGCCAGCGAGGCCGATGGTATCGTCACCTTCGCCCGCGCCAACAATGTCACCCATATCGTCGCCATGGCATCGCCGCCGCGCTGGTGGGACATGATCCGGCCGCCCCTGGCCGGGCAGATCATCCGCCGCGCCGGCGACATCAGCGTGCATGTCGTGCCGGCCGCCGCCCAGGGCCGTGGGGAAGCGGCCCAGATCGCCGCCGCGCCGCCCGCGCCCCGCCTCAAACTGGAACCACGCGCCTTTCTCGGCAGCTTGCTGTTCAGCGCCGCCGGGCTTTGTGTTGCGCTGTTGCTGCGCCAGGGCCTTGGGGTGTCGAATGTCGCGCTGGTGCTGCTGGTGGCGGTTCTGGCCGCCGCCGTCACCTTGGGGCTGTGGCCTTCGCTGTTCGCCTGCCTGGTATCGGCGCTGGCCTATAATTTCTTTTTTCTGCCGCCGCTCTACACCTTCACCATCGCCGAGCCGGAGAATGTCATCACCCTGCTGGTGTTCGTGCTGGTCGCGGCCATCGCCAGCAA
>CANBZE010000238.1 GCA_947373775.1 Alphaproteobacteria bacterium | reverse complement strand
TCCAGTGGCAGGCGATCGCCGGCCTCTCGGTTTCGATCGCGCCGGATGTCGATCTGTTCGGTGAATATCGCTATCGCGAAAACGAGACCAGCGGCAACTTCGGCTCGTCCTATGTCACCCTCAACCCCGTTCGCATCTCCACGGTTCAGGAGAATGTGGCGATGTTCGGCCTGCGTTGGTTCCTGACGCCGCCCCCGCCGCCCCCGCCGCCCCCGCCGCCCCCGCCGCCTCCTCCGCCGCCTCCTCCGCCGCCGCCTCCCCCGCCGCCTCCGCCGCCTCCGGCGAAGACGTACATCGTGTTCTTCGACTTCGATAAGTCGAACCTCACGGCGGAAGCGCAGAGCACGGTTACCGAGGCTGTCTCGGCTGCCAAGACCCTGGGTTCGGTGCGCATCATGGTCACCGGTCACACCGACACGGTTGGCTCGGATCGCTACAACCAGGCGCTCTCGATCCGTCGCGCCACCTCCGTGAAGGACGAAATGGTCCGTCAGGGTCTGGGTGCCGACTCGATCGCGATCGAAGGCAAGAGCTTCCACGACCCGCTGGTTCCGACCGGCCCGGGCGTGCGCGAGCCCAAGAACCGCCGTGCGGTTATCGATCTGGGCGGCTAATCAGCCCGGAATTGAATCAGAAAGGGCGGACCTCGCGGTCCGCCCTTTTTGTTTGTCCCGCACGGCGTTTTTTTAATGGCGCTCGCCCATACGCTGTCGCTATGGGCCTCGCCTACGCACGGCGCGGTCATCAATCTGGGCTATTGGCCAGCACAAAGAAAAAGGCGCGGCTCCTGCGAGCCGCGCCGTTTCTTTTTCAGATGCGCTTAGCGCCTAAGCGTAGGTCCGACAGCCGGCTCTTTGTCAGGGAACGGCAGATAGTTCGCGTCACCGGGAAGATCGGGGCGCGGCGTCGGCGCGATATCCGGGCCGGCCTGGACGCCCTGCAGCGCCACCGCCACCTTGATCTCGCAGCTGTTGACCGGATTGGCTTCGTTCACCGGCACGCCGGACACGAAGTCTTCCAGCACCGGCTTGTCGGGCGCCAGCGCCGCGGCGAACACCACTTCGGCCGTGCGGCAGAAATTGTCATGGGCGCCGGGCTTGGTGCGGCGCTGCTCGGCATGGGCGATGGCGCGGGTCTTGAAAGCGTCATAGGCGGCATCGCCGGCGCGGCTGCCATTCATGCGCTTGAACATCTTGAGCATGGTGGCGTCGGAGCGGCGCAGTTCCTTGTTGAAGACGGTCTGGAACTGGTTGAACAACGTCACAGCCCTGGGGCCGCAGGCCAAGGCCGCATCGGTCAGCTCTTGCTGCACCGAGGCTACCTGGATGGCAGAGATTTCCGCAGCGCTAGCGCAGGCTGCGGACACCGTCCGCGCTTCTGCGACCGGCAAGCCCAGCAGGCTGAGAGCCGCCGCGCCGGCGGCCAACTTCATGCACTTCATGTGTACCTCTTCGACTGTCCCAGTTGGCTGCGACCATAAACTGAACCGCGCGGGGCCGCCAAGCCCTTGGAAACAGGGAACTTTCAAGAAGTTGCCCCTGTATGCAACAGCAAGCCCTCAGCCGCGTTGTTCTTCCATGCGCTATTTTGTGTTCCTTGCCGCTGCCATCCCGGCCCTGATCGCCGGATCAGCGTCTGCCTGGGCCTTTGACCCGGTGCCGGCAACCAACAAGGCCTTTCCGACCGAGCACCAGCAGGAGCTGCACACCATCGCAGCCCAGCCTTCGGCCTATCCCATGCGCTATACCGACGAAGCTGCCCAGACCCTGGGCATGAAGGACGGCAAATGGGAGGCCTTTACCCCCACCAGCCCCCTGATGCCCCACATCAATGGCGGGCTGGACGGCGGCCGCCCGATGGTTCGCCTGCAATGGCAGCCGGGCCAGTAAACGCCGCTTCCCCCACCTTCCGCATTTTAGTATTGCTGCCGCCACAAAGGCGGTACCGGCATGGCCTACAAAATCGCAGTCATCGGGGCGACCGGCAATGTCGGCCGCGAGATGCTCAAAACCCTCGCCCAGCGCGAATTCCCCATCAGTGAAGTGGTGGCCCTGGCTTCACCCCGCTCCATCGGCCAGCAGGTGTCCTTCGGTGACCATGTCCTGAAGGTCAAGGCGATGGACTATTACGATTTCAAGGGCACCGACATCGCCCTGATGAGCGCTGGCGGCGCCATCGCCAAGGAATGGGCGCCCAAGATCGCCGCCCAGGGCTGCCTGGTGATCGACAATTCCAGCGCCTGGCGCATGGACCGGCAGGTGCCGCTGGTGGTGCCGGAGGTCAATCCCGAAGCGCTGAACGACATTCCCAAGGGCATCATCGCCAATCCCAACTGCTCGACCGCCCAGCTGGTCGTCGCCTTGAAGCCGCTGCATGACCTGTTCACCATCAAGCGCGTGGTCGTCTCCACTTATCAGTCGGTGTCGGGCGCGGGCAAAGACGCGATGGACGAACTGTTCCGCCAGACCCGCGCGGTGTTTGTCACCGATCCGGTGGTGGTGGAGCATTTCACCAAGCAGATCGCCTTCAACGTCATCCCGCAGATCGATGTCTTCCTGGATTCCGGTATCACCAAGGAAGAATGGAAGATGTCGGCCGAGACTCAGAAGATTCTCGACCCCGACATCCAGCTCACCGCCACCTGCGTGCGGGTGCCGGTGTTCCGCGGGCACAGTGAATCGGTGAACATCGAGTTCGAAAAACCCGTCACCGCCGAACAGGCCCGCGCGGCCCTGCGTGCCGCACCCGGCATCATGGTGGTGGATAAGCGCGAGGATGGCGGTTACGTCACCCCCATCGAATGTGCCGGCGAGGACGCCACCTTTGTCAGCCGCATCCGCAAGGATCCCACGGTCGAGCACGGCCTGAACATGTGGATCGTGTCGGACAATCTTCTCAAGGGCGCCGCGCTGAACGCGGTGCAGATCGCCGAACTGCTCGTCAAACGCAACCTGCTCAAAGCCGCATAAACACGGCACTTTTCGAGGAGACCTGCCCGATGCCCAAAGCCTATTGGATCGCACGCGTCGACGTGCATGACCCCGAAACTTACAAACTCTATGTGGAGACCGCCAAGCCGGCCTTCGCCCGTTATAACGCCAACTTCCTGGCGCGCGGCGGCAAGACCGAAGTGCTGGAAGGGGCGGCCCGCGCCCGCAATGTGGTGATCGAGTTCGGCTCGCTGCAGGACGCGCATGATTGCTACCATTCGCCGGAATACACCAAGGCCCGCGAATATCGCGACAAGGCCGGCCAGGGCGAATTCCTTCTTGTCGAAGGCGTATAAAGCCCGCCGCACGGCGCTGTATGTGCCCGCTGCCAACAGCAGGGCACTGGAGAAGGCGCGCACCCTGGACGCCGATGTGGTGATCCTGGACCTGGAAGATGCCGTTGCGTTCGAGGACAAGGCGCGGGCCCGCGAAACCGCGGCGGCGATGCTGAAGGGCTTTGCCCCGCACGAAGTGGTGGTGCGGGTCAATTCTGCCGCCACCCAATGGCATGACGCGGACATGGCGGCGATGGCGCAGGCGCAGCCCCATGCCATCCTGCTACCCAAGATTTCCGGACCCGGGGACATCGAAGCCGCCAAGGCCAAGTGCGGCGGCGTACCGCTTTGGGCGATGATCGAAACCCCGCGCGCGGTGTGGGGCGCCCTGGCCATCGCCGATGCCGGGGTGGATTGCCTGATCTTCGGGGTCAATGACCTGGTCAGTGCCATGGTGGGCCGCCACCGCCCTGACCGCATCAACATGCATGCCGCCATGTCGCAGACTGTCTTGGCGGCGCGCGCCGCCGACATCACGGCGCTGGACGGGGTGTACAATGCGCTGGACGACATGACGGGCTTTGCCAAAGCCTGCGCCGAAGCGCGCGACTTCGGCTTTGACGGCAAGAGCGTCATCCATCCGAGCCAGGTCGCGCCGGCCAAAGCAGCCTTTTCGCCGTCGCTGGACGAGATCGCCTATGCCCGGCGGGTGCTGGCGGCCTTTGCCGCCCAGCCCGGTGCCAGCGTGGTCACCCTGGACCGTCGCATGCTGGAGGCGCTGGATGCCGCCAGCGCGCGGCGTACCCTGGCGCGCGCGGGCCTCTAGATGCTGCTGACCCAGTACCGGGACTTAGGGGCGCGCGGTGAACTGCGCGCCGATTCAGCCCAGGAAAATGCCGTGGGTCGTCTGAGCGAAGTGGCTGCGGCGCTGGCAAAGAAGCCGGCCTTCATCCTGTTCGGCAAGAAGCCGCCACCGCCCCGCGGGCTTTATATCTGGGGCGATGTGGGGCGCGGCAAGACTTTTCTGATGGACCTGTTCTTCGGCGCGGCCAAAGTGGCCAAGAAACGCCGCGCCCATTTCAACCGCTTCATGGTGGATGTGCATGCCCGCATCCACGTGATTCGCCAGCAGGCCG
>CANBZE010000237.1 GCA_947373775.1 Alphaproteobacteria bacterium | reverse complement strand
TCACCGCTGGCAATCATGGCAAATGCTTTGTCCAGGGACATTTCCAGCACGATGATGTCCTCGCCTTCATGTTCCTCGCCGCCGCCCTTGGCGCGCGGCGCGGTGGAATCATAATCGGCCAGGAACATCGATACCCGCTCCTTCACCGCGCCGGGGCTGGCGAAGCAATAGCTGACAAGGCGCGGATTGGTGATGGTGACACCCGCTTCCTCCATGGATTCCTTGATGATGCAATCGATGGGCGTATCGCCGTCCAGCTTGCCGGCGATGGCTTCCACCATCAGCTGGCGATAGCCCCATTCGAACATGGGCAGGCGGAACTGCTTGATCAGGATCACCCGGTCACGCGCCTTGTCATGGGGCAGCACCGTGGCGGCGTTGCCGATGTCGTAGGATTCGCGGGTCTGGGTCTGCCAGTTGCCGTCGCTGCGCAGGAAATCGAACGTCACACGACGCAGCACATAATAGTCGTCGGACAGGATCTTGGTTTCGCGCAGCCGCACCCGGCCGCTGATGTCTTCGTCTTTTGCCATATCGGAAAGGCTAATCGTGGACGTGCACCACCGCAAGCTTGTCGGTGTAAAAGCGGTGCCAGCCGGGGGTGGCGTCCAGCAGCTTCACCACCGGGGCATCGGCGGCAAAGATCGTCCAGCGCACATGGTAGAAGACCAGGGTGGCAGCCAGCGCATCCTTGTCGGGCGCGGTGATGGCGGCATAGTTCTGCAGGTAGATGTCGCCATACAGGTCGGCGCGGCTGTCGATAAAGGGTTTGACCCCGTTCCAGATCAGGTAGCCGCCGAAGCTGTAATCGTTCAGCACCGGGGTCTCGCGCACAAAGCGCGGCACATGCGCCAGCGCCGTGACCGGCGAGACGGGATCGTCGCTGCGAACAACCGGCAGCGCCACGCGGATCAGGACCAGTGCGGCGAAACCCGCCGCCGCCAATGCCGCCCATGCGGGTTTTCCGCTTTCGTTTTTCGGGGGCCAGGCCTTGCCCAGCGACGGCGCCAGCAGGATCGGCGCCACCACGCCCAGCAGCATCTGGTGGCGGCCATGGCTCAGTGCCAGCCACACCAGTCCCAGCAGGACAGCCAGGCGAATGGCGGGCACCTTCAACTTGCCGCTACCCAGCACGGACAAAGTGGTGAGAAGGGCGATGGCGAACGGTGAGACATGGCTGAAGTCGCTGGCCTGCCATTCGCCGATATGGCCAATGCCCTGCATGGCCGACAGCTTGAAGGGAAACAGCAGCCCCGCAATGCCGAACGGCGTCGCCAGGCAGGAAACGGTCGCGCCCAACAGGAAGATGCCCCAGCCCAGCGCGGTCTTGCGGTCTTCGAGTACCGCTTCCACCGCCAATGCACCGGCCAGCGCCAATCCGAAGGCGAAGCTGCCATGCAGGTTGGCCCAAAGCGGCATCATCGCGATCAGCCAGCAGGACGGCGCCTTGTTTTTCTCGCGCGCACCGGCGAGGCCCGCCGTCCAGATCGCCAGCAGCGGCAGCGCCAGCATATGCGGCCGCGCCAACAGGCTGCCGGTGATACAGGCCATGCCCAGCACCACCGCCAGCAAGGCCGGCGTGAAGTCCACGCGCTTGCGCACGAAATAAGCCGTCACGCCGGCGGTCAACCCAGCGGCAGCCGCAAACAGGATATGGATACCGGCCCAACCACTGCGCCAACCCAGCGCCATGAAAATTTCGGCCAGCCATTCCTGGGTGTGCCAAGGCGCGCCTGCGGCGGTGTAGGAGAAAGGATCGGCGCGCAGCACGGACGCCTGCGCGATCATCCATTCGCCGGCGCGGATGTGCCAATAGGTGTCGCCGTCATTCAGCAGGCCGGGCGCCAGAACGGCCAGCGCGAAACCCGCCAATGCGGCGGCCAAAGCGAAATTCAGGGCAGGGGTGCGTAGCATGGCCCCACACTCTATAAGAGCAATCCTCAACGGCCCCTTTCCGGCCTAACGCCTTGGTTCACCACTTAAAATGACTCCCGCCGCCCGCCTGCAGATGGCCATCGACATCCTGGAAGGGCTGGAGAAGACCAGCCAGCCCACCGACCGCTTTCTCAAAAGCTGGTTCCGTATCCGGCGCTTTGCCGGCTCCAAGGACCGCCGCGCCATCGCCGAACAGGTGTTCGCAGCCCAGCGCCGCCGCGCCCAGCTTTCGCACCGGATGGGCAGCGATACGCCCCGCGCGCGCATCATCGCCGCAGCTCTGGAAAGCGGCGAAGACATCGCAGCGCTGTTTTCCGGTGGCTATGGTCCGGCGCCGCTCACCGATGCCGAGCAGGTTGCGATTGCGGCCACGCCGCCGCCCGCGCCGGATTGGGTGACGGGTGAATATCCGTTGTGGCTGGAATCCGAACTCAAGCGCGTTTTCGGCGACGATCTGCCGGGCGAGATGGCCGCCTTCATCGAACGCGCCCCCACCGACATCCGCGTCAACACCTTGAAGGCATCGCGCGAAGAGGTCTTGGCATCACTCGGCATCGACGCAACGCCCACACGTTTCGCGCCGCATGGCATCCGTATCAGCGGCGATGCCACGGGGCTTTCCAAATCGCCGCTGTTTGAATCCGGTGCTTTCGAATTCCAGGACGAGGCGGCACAGATCGCCTCTGTTCTCTGTGGCGCGCAACCGGGCATGCGCGTGCTGGATCTGGCGGCGGGCGCCGGCGGCAAAAGCCTGGCGTTGGCCGCCGCCATGCAAAACCAGGGCGAGATCATCGCCTGCGACGTGCGGGGCGAGGCGCTGTTCGAGCTGGAAAAGCGCAGCCAGCGCGCCGGCGTCACCATCATCAAGACCCTGCCACTGGATCACGGCCAGCCGACCGGCGAGTTCGACCTGGTGCTGGTGGATGCGCCATGCAGCGGCACCGGCACCTGGCGGCGCCAGCCGGAACTGCGCTGGCGGATGACTCCCGGCTGGCTGGCGGCGCTGACGGAGACGCAGGACAAGCTGCTGGACCAGGCCGCCTCGCTTGTGCGGCCCGGTGGACGGCTGATCTATGCCACCTGCTCGGTCCTGCCGGCCGAGAACCAGGACCGCATGGAAGCCCTCCGGCAGCCGGGCTTTACCCCCATCAATCTGGCTCAGGAATGGGGTCCCAGCCCGCCGCCCGGCTTGGGGCCGGATTTCCGGGCCAGCCCGGCCAAAACCGGCACAGACGGCTTCTATTGCGCGGGGCTCCGCCGCGAATGACGCATGGTTACACATGGCCAAAATGGCTTAAGGTCCGGCTCATGACCCGCCGCGCGATTCCTCTCCTGGCCGCCTTAGTCGTGGCCACCGCCCCCGCCTTTGCCGCGCCCAAGCCGGCCTCCAAAGCCGGTGGGCCGGCCAAAGTTGAAGTGCCGCTGACGGTGGAAGCCCTGCTGACCCAGGCCCATGCCGCCGTCACCAAGGGCGATACCGAACTGGCCGTGCGCCTGGCGCAATCGGCCATCGTCGCCGATCCGGCGCGTCCCACCACTTACGTGGCGTTGGGCGACATCTATGCCGAAGCCGGCCAGCCCGAATATGCCCGCAGCGTCTATGACGCCGCGCTCGGTATCGACCCGGCGCAGCCCGCCGCGTTGAAAGCCATCTCGGCGCTGGGCAAGGAACACACCTCCACCACGGCGAACGCGGCCCAATGAGCGTTCTTGTTCTGGATTTCGGCAGCCAGGTCACCCAGCTGATAGCGCGGCGCGTGCGCGAGGCCGGCGTCTATTGCGAAATCGTGCCTTTCAACAAGGCCGAGGAAGCGCTGGCCAAGAAGCCCAAGGCCATCATCCTCTCCGGCGGCCCCTGCTCGGTCTATGAGGAAAACAGCCCGCGCGCACCGCAAAGCGTGTTCGAAGCCGGCGTGCCGGTGCTGGGCATCTGCTATGGCGAGATGACCATGTCCGTCCAGCTGGGCGGCAAGGTCGAAGGCGGCCACAACCAGGAATTCGGCCGCGCCGACATCCAGGTGCAGACCAAGTCGCCGCTGCTGGAAGGCCTGGCCGAAAACGGCAGCGAGCCGGTATGGATGAGCCATGGCGACAAGATCACCGCCATCCCGCCGGGCTTCGAAAGCGTGGCGACATCCGAGTCCTCACCCTATGCCGTGATCGCCGATGAGAAGCGCCGCTTCTATGGCGTGCAGTTCCATCCCGAAGTGGCGCACACCCCGCGCGGCGCGACCTTGCTGGCGAATTTCGTGCGCACCATCGCCGGCATCGAGCCGGAATGGAACATGCACGCCTTCCGCGCCGCCATGGTGGAGAAAATCCGCAAGCAGGTCGGCAAGGGCAAGGTGATCTGCGGATTGTCGGGGGGCGTGGATTCGTCCGTCGCCGCCGTGCTGATCCATGAAGCGATCGGCGAACAACTGACCTGCATCTTCGTCGACACCGGCATGATGCGCTCCGGCGAATCCGAGGAAGTGGTCTC
>CANBZE010000236.1 GCA_947373775.1 Alphaproteobacteria bacterium | reverse complement strand
TTCCGCGCCCAGGTTCAGGCCGCCCCGGCTCAGGCTCCGGTCCAGGTACAGCAAGCCAGACCTGAACGGCAGCAATCGCAGCGCTTCGACCAGCAGCAACGGCAGGCCAACCCGCAAGGGACGTTCCGCGCCCAGGTCCAGCCTCAGGTCCAGCCGCAAGCTCAGCCTGCTCCGCAAGCCCAGGCGTTTCGCAACAATCAGGCCATACCGCCTGGCCATGTCCAGCAGAGAAACCAGTGGCAGTCGACCAATCAGGACTGGAACCGCAGCACGGTGTGGCAGCGCGACCGCAATTGGTGGCGCGGAAATGACGCTTTCCGGAATTATAGCGGCGCGCGTCTCAATTTCTTCTTCGCACCGGGCTTCGGCTATTACAGCGTGCCGCGGCAGTATCGGCAGCATAGCTGGCATCCGGGCGATTATCTGCCGAGCTATTTCATGCGCTATGTCGTGAATGATTACCGGTCTTATGGCCTGCCCAGGCCGCCCTACAACTGCCGCTGGATCTGGGTCAACAACAGCATCCTGCTGGTCGATCGTTCCGACCGTTATATCCTGGATGAGGTTTCCAACATCTGGTGATCGCGGGCGTTTGAAGCATTAAGGTCCGCTTTTGGCGCAAAGCGGGCCTTTCTGCATTCCGTGCCTCTCCAGCGCACCTTGTATTATGCCCGATAAAGGCGCATAGCCCCCTCGCGACTGCTCCAGAAGAAGCGCCAATCCCGACCCGCCTCGCGCGCGCCTGGCCCAGACACTTCCCGAATTGATGTTTTCGCCTTCCTGACATGTGTCCGGATGATCATTTGCAAAGGAAAACATCATGACCATCGGAACCGTAAAGTTCTACAACTCCTCCAAGGGCTTTGGCTTCATCGCGCCGGAAGGCGGCGCCAAGGACGTGTTTGTCCACGCCACCGCGCTGGAAGCCGCCGGCATGACCTCATTGTCGGAAGGCCAGAAAGTGTCGTTCGACATTCAGCCCGACGCCAAGGGCTCCAAGGCCGTAAACCTGCAGAACGCCTAAATCGTTCAACGAGACAGGCGGCAGAGGACCAACGTCTTCGCCGCCTGTTTTGTTTTTCCCGCAAAGGAGATTCCATGTCCCAGGACCGCCACGCACCGCGCGCGACCATCGTGGAAGAACTGGTCGCCGCTTTGGCGCCGCATCCCGCAGGGCTGCGGCGCTGGTCGGTGATGCGCGCCATCCGCAAGAGCCGCGAGGCTGTTGCGCGCGACATACCGCTGAAGCTGGAAGCCGATGTGGAACGCACCTTCCGCCAGTTTTGCAGCGGTGACGGAGCTTCCGGCACGGCACTGTTTTACCGTCCCGCCGAAAAGGCGGGTGAAGTCTGGGCACTTGCTGCCCGGCCTGACGAATCCCGCGAACCTGTGTCCCAGGAATAGAGAGAGATGGCGCCCAGACCCCCAAACTATTCGCAGGACCGCTTGCAGCGCGAGCGCGCCCAGGCCGCCAAGGTGAAGGAAAAAGCCGATCGCCGCGCCGAGGAAACCGCGCGGCGCAAAGCCGAGCAGGCCAATCCGCCCGAGGACGGCGCCAGCTAGTTACAGACGCTTGTTCCCCGCTGCCGGCCTGAGACTTAGAATATAAGCGGAAACATCCGCGATCTGCTGGTGTGTCAAAGCATAATCAGGCATGCGGTGGTGCGGGGTGCTTAGGAACGCATTTAGCGATATCGCCGTCGTACTGGGCATCCGCGCAATAGCCGCGAAGGGAGGGCTCACGACGTTCTGAACGGGTACCCTGCCGATTTCGTGGCATTGACTGCACCAGTGTTTTGCCAGGCCCATGCCCGCTTTCACATTTTGCGCAGCCACTGGCGAAGCCAGACTCGTCGCGGCAACAAGGATTGCCATAAGCAACCGGTTTCGCACTTTCATCACGACGTAATTCCTCCCAATCGGATGCGCCCTCACCGGGCGTTCAGCAAGAGATCCAGGATCAATCCGGTGGCTGCGGCGGCCAGGAAATAGTTATTGTTGTCGTCGCGAACCCAGCGATAGCCCCGGGGCGGCCTCCTCAGATGGCGCGCTTGCCAGTCATCCACCGCATATTGCTGGTTGTGGCGATATCGATCAGGCACCCGGTCACCGCGCGAATAGCGCGGTGAGGTCATGCGAACGCCCGGATTGCCACGATAACCTTCGTAGCGGTCCTGCGTGCCGAATTGACCAGGCTGGGCGATCGCCGCGGTGGAGCCCAGAAGGGCCACGGCCAGTGCGAAATTGCGAATCCGTTTCATGGACATTGTCCTCGCTGGTGGAACTGGCACGAACATCTTTGCCAAGCCACCAAACTGCCACGCAAACCGCGTGCGAGAGTTGATCTGAATCAACACCGTCTTGGGCATCTTGGTGTCTGCTTTGGGGCGGCAAGGCTGAAATCGTTCCTCTGATCGATCGATTGACCATCTGCAAAAGGAAGAATTCACATGACTGACAAAGACAAGAATTCGGACAATCTGAAAAAAGTACCCAATTCATCGCCCGTGGGGATGTTCGGAGACGGCACCGAAGAACAGAACCTCAATCAGCCGGGCAATCCCGCCGCGCGCATCACCAAAGACGAAGTTGATGCTGCCTTTGACGGCAAGAAGAAATAACCGCCCTGCAGGGGCAGTATCCAGACCGGGGGGCGCGATAATTCATCTTGCTCCGCGAAACCGACATCTTTGACACTCGAAGGGGCCGAATAATGCCAAATCACTTTCACGCCGTGGTCTGCATTGACCATGCCGAAGCGTTGATCCTGGACTTTACAAAAGACGATTATACCGAGCGCCAAATAAAGGCTGAGGGCGGGCACGGAAATATCCATCACAAGGCCGGCTCTGCGGGGTCCGGGCATGCGCATGATGCGAAGTCCTACTTTGCCGCCGTCGCCGCCCAGTTGCAGCTGTCCCATGACATACTGATCGTGGGCCACGGCACTGCAAGGACGGACTTTGCCCATTTTATCCGCGATCATGTTCCCGCACTCGCGCCCCGGATCATGGGCGTCGAGGCAGTCGATCACCCCACCAAGGCGGAAATCGTCGCGCTGGCGCGGAAATTTTTTGAAACCAAGGATCTCACCACGCCACAACGCGTGCCGTGACCGCAAGCCGCGCCGTTCAAGACGCCAGGGGAGGGCGCAGGTTGGCAGCCCTCCTAAAGCAAGATTTGTCTGACCGGTTGCTGCTCAACGGATTGCGGAGATTGGGAAGCGTCCCACGGCGCCGCCCACTGAAAGTCGTGCAGGACTTTTGCCACGGTCATGACGTCCCCAAGCCTGGCCTTGGTCCATCCCAGCAGATGGGAAGCGGGCTTGTTGCCGGGAAAGCCGGGATGCAGGTCGCTGTTCATGGGGTGCCCTCGGGACGTTTCGAGGGAAAGGTGGTGCGCCCAGCCCCGGATTTCCAACGAAAAGCTGGAACTTTGTATAAGGTAGCCTTATTATAAGGCATGCGCGCTCTGCCCCCTTTGTCGGCCGTCCGGGTGTTCGAAGCTGCTGCGCGGCATGAGAATTTCACCGCCGCGGCGGCTGAGCTTTCGATCACCCAGGCTGCGGTCAGCTACCAGGTCAACCTGCTCGAGAAGCGGTTGGGCGTGCTCCTGTTCCACCGGCAAGGCAAGCGTGTCGCCTTGTCGGATGTCGGCCGGCAGCTGGCCGGGAAACTCTCCGGCGCCTTCACCGTCATGGAGGCGGCGTTCGATGCCATCCGCAAGGATGACGCGTCGCTGCTGACCATCAGCACCACCGTCACCTTCGCCAATGCCTGGCTCGCCTGGAAGCTTGGCTCATTCCAGATGGCCAATCCCAGTCTGGGCGTGCGTCTGCATGCGGACGACGCCCCGGTGGATTTCGCGCGCGATGAGGCCGATCTGGCGGTGCGATTTGGCTCCGGCGAATGGCCGGGCCTGTCGTCGGAATTGCTGCTCAAGGAAACCTGCACGCCCATGTGCAGTCCAGCCTTCCTGGCGGCCAATGGTGGCAGGCTTGATCCTGCTGATCTTTTGAGGCTGCCGCAGATCAGTCCGCGCGATCCGCTCTGGCTGCCGTGGCTGCACGCGGCCGGTGTCGAGGTTCCCAAAGGGCTGGTCCGGCAAGGTGTGACCATGGATTCGCAGGCCCATTGCGGTCATGCGGCGATCGCGGGCCAGGGGATCGCGCTTCTGACGCCGTTCTTCTGGCGGTCTGACATGGCCGAAGGGCGGCTGGTCCGCCCGTTCGCGAACGAAGTGGAATCCGGCAGCGGCTATTGGCTGGTGTATCCGGATCACCGCCGCAACTTGCCCAAGGTGCGCCGGTTCCGCGAATGGTTGCTGGCGGAGATTTCCCGGGACAAGGCACTCTTGGCGGCAAGCTTTGGGGGCGTGCGAAACGCACCTGCCTCCTGAAGCCCGCGCTGGCGGAAAACG
>CANBZE010000235.1 GCA_947373775.1 Alphaproteobacteria bacterium | reverse complement strand
GACACTTCGGCGGTCATCGCGCCGCCGGAATTGGCATTGCCTTCCTGCACGGCGCGCTTCAGCGCCACCAGTTCGGCACTGGACTGGTTCACATCGACATAGATGGGATCCAGGGTCGAGACGGTGGTCAGCGCGGTCGCCTGCTGCGCCGTCACCAGCGCGCCTTCGGTCACGGTGGAGGCGCCGATGCGCCCGGTGATGGGCGAGAGGATGCGCGTGTAATTCAGGTTGATGCGGGCGCTGTCGGCATTGGCCTTGGCCTGGAGATAGGCGGCGCGGGCATCGTCGGCATCCTGCGGCGCGATGGCGTTCTCGGACAGCAGGCGCTGATAGCGCTCCGCCTTCACCTTGGTAGAGGCCAGGGTCGCAAGCGTGCTGTCATAGACGGCTTTATAGGGGGCCGGATCGATCTGGTAGAGCGGCTGGCCCGCCTTGACGGTGGAGCCTTCCACGAACAGGCGCTTCAACACGATGCCGTTGATCTGGGGACGGATCTCGGACACGGCGAAGGGATGGGTGCGGCCCGGCAGTTCGACGGTCAGCGCCACCGGCTGTTCGGCGATGGTGACGAAGCCCACGGCGGGTGGCGGCATCTGCTGTTGCGGGGGACGGCCGCAGCCGGCCAGAACAAGAGCGGTGGCCAGCCCAAAAGTCAGCGATGGCAAAAAGCGACGCGACATCAATACCCCCGATAAATCACGGATCAGGATGACGTTCGGCAAAAGCCCTGCCAGACATCCCAAGGCAAATTAAAAGTCCCCCACGGCGTCAATGACCGCCGGGGCCCTTACATATGTGCAGCTGCGAGAATTGGAAGGGCGGAATTGGACCAAAGTGCGGCCAATGCCGATTCTACGCCGTTTACGTTGTCAATTTGACACAAGCGGGCCTTTGTCGCCCGCCGTACAATAGGATCGGCCGGATATAAAGCCTGCTCAACATACCAGCCCAAATGTTTGCGGAAGACTTTGAGGCCCAGCGCATCACCATAGAAGCGCAGCGTGTCTGTGAAATGTTCAAGCGCGATGCCCAAACGGGAGGCAATGTCGGGCTCGCTCGTCCCGTCCTCTGTATTCAAGGCCTTGTCCAACGCGGCGGCGATCCAGGGCCGGCCATAGGCGCCGCGTCCGATCATCACCGCGTCGGCGCCGGACTGCGCCAGCGCGGCGCGGGCCGATGCCGCATCGATGATGTCGCCGTTCACGATCACCGGAATGGACACGGCCTTCTTCACGTCGGCCACCGCGCGCCAGTCGGCCTTGCCGCCATAGAACTGATTGCGGGTGCGGCCATGCACGGTGATGGCTTTCACGCCCAGGCTTTCGGCAAGTGCCGCGATCTCGGGGGCATTGCGTGTCTTGTCATCCCAGCCCAGCCGCATCTTCAAAGTCACCGGCCGCGACGTGGCGTTCACTGCCGCCGCGATCAGCCGCGCCGCCAATTGGGGTTCGCGCATCAACGCCGAGCCTGACAGCGCGCCGGTCACTTCCTTGGCCGGGCAGCCCATGTTGAAGTCGATGATATCGGCGCCGGCGTCTTGCGCCAGCTTCGCCCCCTTTGCGATCCATTCGGGGGTGCGGCCGACCAGTTGGATCACCATCAAGGGCAGCGCATGTTCATCTTCTTTGGCGCCGATGGCGGCGCGGCGCACCACATCGGGACGGCCCCGCGCAAAGCTGTCACAGGCCACCATCTCGGTCGCCACATAGGGCGCGCCGCAACGGCTGGCGATGCGCCGGAACGGCAGGTCGGACACCCCCGTCATGGGCGCGGTCAGCACCCGGCCGGGAATGGTCACGTCACCGATCTGGAGAGTGGAGGGCATGGGCGGGGAAATACGCCTGCCCGCCGATTTTGTCGAGTTTAGGGGCTGACCTTGTGGATGCGTCCCGGTCCCATAATCCGCGTGTCCAGCTTAGGCGGATTGCTGTGCAGGGTGACTTCGCTGGGGCCGGCGATGTTGACATCGGCTTCCTCACTGGGGGCGATGTCGGCCGTGTTGACTCCGGCCATCTTCACCTTGGCCTTGCGTCCAATGACCTGGCCGAAATCGGCGTGGCTGACGCCGGCCATGTCGATGCGCAAATCGTCCACCTTGCCATTGGCCTTGATGGTGGCCACCCCGGCCATCTTGATCTGCAAGCTGGGCTGGTCCAGCCGGTCCAGATTCAGCTTGCCGGTGCCGGTAAGAACGAATTTTTCGAACTTGCGGCCGGGCAAGGTGATGGTCACGTCGCGGTCGCGCTCGTTCCAGCCGTGGCAATCCTCTTCGATCATGCCGTTGCGCAGGCGCAAGTGCGCCAATACTTGCGGATCGCCGGTGACATGCACCTTTTCACCGCCGCTGCCGGGCGTGTAATTGGCGACCGCCTTGATGGAGATGCCGGCATGATCGCTGCCGTCCCAGTCCAGGTCACGGCTGGTGGCGGTGGCGCCGGGGATGTTCGCGCAGCGCGGCCCGTTGAAGAAAGGAAGATCCAGGCTCCCGAAATCACGCGCGCCGATGGCCGCCCCGGCGCCGATACAGACGGCGGAGGTGGTCAGGCCCAGTATGGCGATGATGGCGATCTTGGATGGCATATCAGCCGCCGGTGCCGACGTTATGAATGCGGCCTGATCCGGCGATATGGGTTTCCAGCTTCCTGGGATTGGTGTGCAGGTTGACGTCGCCGGAGCCGGCGACATGGATGTCGGCTTCCTCGGTGGGGGCGATGTCGGTGTTGCCGCTGCCGGCAATGTGCACTTCGGCGACGCGGGATGCCACATGGGCCGCGTCGATGTCGCCCGATCCGGCGATATGGGTTTCGATATGCTCGACCTTTCCGTCAGCCTTGATGTTGCCGCTGCCGGCGATGCTGATCTTCAGCCGCTCCTGGTTCAAATTCTGCAGCACCAGATTGCCGCTGCCGGCAATGCTGAACTTCTTGAATTCCTTGCCGGGCAGGGTGATCTCAAGGTCGCGCGACAGGTGTCCGCCATTGCAGTCCATCTCGATATGGCCATCGCGGACGCGCAGGTGCGCGACCGCCTGGGGATCACCGCTGACATGCACCTTGTTGTCGCTGCCCGGCGTATAGGTGGCATGGCCGCCGACCGACAGGCCGACGCGGTCGCTGTCGTCCCATTCGATGGTGCGGCTGGTGGCGCTGGCGCTTTCGATCCGTTCGCAGCGCGGCCGGTCGCCGAACATGGACAGGTCCAGCCCATCGAAGCCCTTGCCGAATTCGTTGCCGCCGATGGCGGCGGCGGCGCCCATGCAGACCGCCGAACCGGTCAGGCCGATGACGGCGATAATGGCGAGCTTGTGAACCATGAGGTCCTCCTTTGAGTCTGAAGTGGGCTAGATGGACTTGTTGGCGGTATCGAACAGGCGGAAGTGCAGACGGGCGTAACGGATCAGCAGCTTGGCGATCACGTCCATCAGCAGCAGGAGCAGTGCGCCGCCGCCGATGGCCCCGCTGATCAGGCCCAGCGCGATCAGCAGCTGCATGGCGGCATTGCCCATCACCCCGCCCCACAGCAGGTTGAACAACAGGAAGGTGCCGCCCACCACCAGACCCAGGCATGCCACTGACAAGCCGAAGAAGATCGCGGCCATGGTGCAAAGCAGGGGGAGCAAAATGATGAAGTCGAGGGTGGCCAGACCCAGCAGCGCCAGCACCACGCCGACAAAGTTGCCGGGATTGCGATGTTCTTCCCAACGGCGGAAGCCGACCTCGGCGCGCAGCTCGCGCGCCAGGCGCGCGGGCTCGCCCAGCGCGGCGGCGACTTCATCCTCGCTGCGGCCATCGGCCAGGCCATCGGCGAAATGGCTTTCATAGTCGCGCAGGATGTCGTTGATGTCGGTGTGATGCAGGCCCGACAGTCCGTCGCGAAGTTGCGCCATGAAATGTGCGCGGTTCATGTTGCGTCTCCCAGGATTTTTCGCACCGCGGTCTCGAACACCACCCATTCGGAGACCTGTGACTTCAACGCGTTGGCGCCGCTTTTCGTCAGCTTGTAATATTTGCGCGGCGGACCGCTGCCGGACTCCTGCAGGTAGGTCGAGACCAGCCCCTCATTCTGCATCCGGCGCATCAGGGGATAGATGGTGCCTTCGCCCATGCCCACCGCCTCGGCCATGCGGCTGGCGATGTCATAGGCGTAGTTGTCGCCTTTGGAGAGCAGCGCCAAAACGCACATCTCCAGGACGCCTTTTTTCAGTTGGATCTGCAGTGATTCCGTCATGCGCTATTGTCTATCACATGGTACCTTGCCGTGCAAGGTACTTGTTTCTGTTTCCCGACCTTTAAGGCTTTTGGGGCTAAACCTAAGGTTATGAGCCTGTCCAACCACCTGAAAACCAAGCTGACCAGCCTGATGGCCCGCAAACTGGCGGTCCGGCCCGCCCGGCTGGCAGGGCATCGGCCGGTGGCCTCC
>CANBZE010000234.1 GCA_947373775.1 Alphaproteobacteria bacterium | reverse complement strand
CTCGTCGCCTCGATGCTGACTGTTCTCTAGAGACAGAAAAGCGCGGGCCAACAGCCCGCGCTTTTTTCTATATCGCGATCTCTACCAGGATCGCGCCCAGCATGAATGACCAATAGGCCGCCAGGCCCAGCGCAAAGCCATAAGCGGTGCGGCTGCATTCCTTCTTGGCGAAGGAGCGCGTGGAATTGTCCACCAGCACGCTGGGACCGGCCAGCAACATCACCCCATAATAGGCATAGGTCCCGGCGCGGGTTTCCGGCTTGGTCTTCGCGAACAGGCGATAGACGTTCGCGGTGATGCCCGACAGGGTCAGGCCCCCCGCCAGCGAGAACAGCAACAACAGGATATTTCGCATGCCCCGGGTCCTTTTAGCCTTTCCGCGTCAGCAGCGAATGGACAGCCGCCTTCACCTTGGCCTGGGGCTTGGCCTGGTGGAGTTCGGCCGCCACGGCCCGCCAGCGCGGGCTCAGGGACGGCATATGGCCGGTGATCAGGGCGATAAGGACGATCGCCGTGCCGGCTCTGAAGATATGTGACATGTCCCGTAATGACGCGAATTGATGTTTCCGGGTTACGCGTCGCAAGAATTGGGCAAGACGGGCCGGCACGGCTCCGCGAGGCCGTGTTGCCGGTGCTAGGATTGCCGCGATGGGGAGCAAAGGCGACAGCGAGGAAATCCACCGCCATTCCGGCTGGTTGATCCCGGCCGGGTTCTTCCTGGCCATCGTGGCGCTGTCGGGCCTGTTCCTGGGCTGGTACCTGCGGCCCGGCCCCAAGGTTCCTGCCGCCCCCACCGGCCGTTCCACCATGGTGCAGGTCAAGGTACGCGGCACAGCCTTCACCATTCCCGCCAATTACATGGAAAGCTCGGCGGCGCGCGCCGGGGGCGAGCTGGATTCGCTGGCCCTGTCGGCGCTGTTTCCGTCCTGGCGCGGTTATTCGGAAAGTGATGCGCGGCTCTTCACCGGCAACGCCTCGGATTCCCCCGTCATCCGCCTGTCGCTGCGCGGCGATCCGAGCAGCCTGGACGAAGACGCCCGGCTGCAGCGCATCTACATGCCCTATATCGAGAACCGCAAAGGCGCGAGCGGACCGTTCGGGTTGACCCAATATGGCTTCGCCAGGGATTCGGGCTATGAGCGCAACGACCTGTTCGCCGGGCAAGGCGACAAGGGATTGGTGCTGTTGTTGTGCGAGCGGGAGTCGGCCGACCTGCCCAGTCCCAATTGCCTCGCCGTGGACCGGCCGCTGGCGAAGAATCTGAGCTTCTCGTACCGCTTCAAGCGCGCCTATCTGGCGCGCTGGCGGGAAGTCAGTGCCGGCACCGATGCGTTGATCGCGAAATTCCGGAAATGATGCCACCCTGCGGGTGGGCTTGGCTTAGCCGCGAGACGCCGGCGCTTCCGGCAGATCCATGTCCAGGATCGCCATGTTGAAGGCATAGGAGACTTCGCCGTCTTCCTCGTCCTTGAACAGCACACCGACGAATTCCCCGGCGATGTGCATCTCGACCGAATCCGGCTGCTTGGGACGTTCCACGATGGTGATGGTGTCCAGCCGGAACAGGTTGCGCAGGTATTTTTCCAGGCGCCAGATTTCACTGCGGGTCACGGACTTTTCCTTATCAAGTGGACGGGTTGAAGTCGCATGAAGCGTCTTTAGCGTCAAGCAGTTCAGCCAGTGTTATCCGGCAGTTCCTCGATGAAATGGTTCATCTGCTGCGACGGGTTTTCCCCGCAATCGCAATTGACCAGCTTGGCGGGCACGCCCACGGCGGTGCAGTGGGCGGGAACCGATTTCAGCACCACCGAGCCGGCGCCGACGAGGCTGTATTCGCCCACTTCGATATTGCCCAGGATCTTGGCGCCCAGCGACAACAGCACGCCGCGGCGGATCTTGGGATGGCGATCGCCGCTTTCCTTGCCGGTGCCGCCCAGAGTGACGTCCTGCATGATGGAGACATCGTCTTCCACCACGGCGGTCTCGCCGATCACGATGCCGGTGGCATGGTCGAACATGATGCCGCGGCCGATCATGGCGGCCGGATGCACGTCCACCGCGAACAGTTGGGAGATGCGGCTTTGCAGGAACAGCGCCATCGCCTTGCGGCCGTTGTTCCACAGCCAATGGGCGACACGGTAGCTCTCCAGCGCGTGGAAGCCTTTGTAGAACAGGAAGGCGTCGACATAGGAGTGGCAGGCAGGATCGCGTTCGAACACCGCCGACAGGTCGGCGCGCAGCGCCTGCTCGAAACCCTCCTCCGCGCCTGCCTGATCGAACATCTCGCGGATGGCCAGCGGGCTGAGGTCTTCGCCGCCCAGCTTGCGCGCCAGGTGATAGGACAGCGCCTGCTCCATCCGGTCATGCTGCAGGATGGTAGCGTGGACAAAGCCCGCCAGCGTGGGTTCGCGTCCGGCCATGGCTTCGGCCTGCTGGCGCAGGGCCGTCCAGATCGGATCGACGGAAGATACTTTCTCGCGCGGGTTCTGCATGATGTGTCCTTAAGGGCCGTGCTTTTACCACGAAACTTTGTACAATTTCAAAACGCCGAAAACCCGGCTTTTCTCCCGGGCAATCGTTAAGATGGGCAGGCTTTCGTCCCTTTTTAAGGTCCTGATGTCCAAATCGTCCCCGTTCAATCACCCCGCCCCCGCGGCGATCGACCTGCTGCTCACCCGCCGTTCCGGCTCGGCCAAGGCGATGAAAGAGCCGGGCCCGAACAAAAAGCAGCTCGCGCAAATCCTGCTGGCCGGGGCGCGGGCGCCCGATCACGGCAAGTTGTTTCCCTGGCGCTTCATCCTGTTCGAGGGCAAGGCCCGCGAACGCGCCGGCGAAATATTCGCAGAGGTGATGGAAGCCGAAGGTGAACGCGCCAAGCAGGTGGAAGAAGAACGTGGCCGCTTCCTGCGCGCGCCGCTGGTGATCGGCGTGATCTCCGCGGCGCGCGAGTCGCACAAGATACCGGTATGGGAGCAGGAATTGTCGGCGGGGGCGGTGTGCCAGAACATATTGATCGCCGCCACTGCGCTGGGCTTTGTCGGCAACTGGCTGACCGAATGGTACGCCTTTCATCCGGTGGTGAAGGAGCGGCTGGGGCTGAAGCCCGGCGAGCGGGTGGCGGGCTTCCTCTACATCGGCACCGCCAAGGATGAGCTGGAAGAGCGCCCGCGGCCCGACATGGACAAGATCGTGACGAGCTTCTAGGCCGCGATCAAAAAGCCATAGACGAAGACGCTAGCGGCAACCGCTGCGGCAGACAGGACGACAACCCAGGAATCCATGGAACCCTCCGAACACGCCCCCTGAGATGGCCTGTTTTGGACGGGGTTCAACCTGCGCCAGACGCAGCCCCGGTCAGCGAATTCCGATCAGCTTGTGAGTCTGCAGGGAAAGCCGCCATTGCGGGTTTTCCAGGCAGTATTGCGTCGCCGCCTCGGTGTTGGCGGCACGGTCGGCACTGTCCATCGGCTGCAGGAAGAAGTTCTGGAAATCCTGGCCCGCGAACCTTTCCGGCGGCGCGCCGTCCTGCGGATAGATCAGCTTCAGTTCGTTGCCGCGCATCAATTTCTGCTCGGCATCGGCCTTGGGGCTGACGCAGATCCAGTCGATGCCGGAGGGCGGCAACAAGGTGCCGTTGGTCTCGATGCCGATCTCGAAGCCTTTTTCATGCAGTGCGTCGATCGCCTCGCGGTCGAGTTGCAGCAAGGGCTCGCCGCCGGTGCAGACCACGTAAGGTTTGCCCTTGGCTGAAGCCGGCCACTCGGCGAATACCGCCCGCGCCAGAGCCGCAGCGTCGGCGAACTTGCCGCCACCGGGGCCGTCGGTGCCGACAAAATCGGTATCGCAGAAGCGGCACACCGCCTGGCTGCGATCCTTTTCCAGTCCACTCCACAGGTTGCAGCCGGCAAAGCGCAGGAACACGGCGGCGCGGCCGGTGTGGGCACCTTCGCCTTGCAAGGTGTAATAGATTTCCTTCACCGAATAGGTCATGCGGCGCGGTACTTTTTATATCCGCCCGCGCGCAATTCGCAGGACGGGCACTTGCCGCAGCCATGACCCCAGTCATGCGAAGTCGGATCGCCTTCATAGCAGGTGACGGTGTCGGCCACGATCAGGTCCACCAATTTCGCGCCGCCCAGCTCTTCGGCCAGTTTCCAGGTCGCGGCCTTGTCGATCCACATCAGGGGCGTATGGACTTTAACATCGCGCGCCAGGCCCAGGCTCAGCGCCCGCGCCGTCGCTTGCACCGTCTCGTCGCGGCAATCCGGATAGCCGGAAAAATCGGTCTCGCACATGCCGCCGACCAGATCGAAGACACCGCGCCGATAGCCCAGCGCCGCCGCGGCCGTCAGGAACATCACATTGCGCCCCGGCACGAAGGTGGTGGGCAAGCCGTTTGCGCCCATTTCAATCTTCACCG
>CANBZE010000233.1 GCA_947373775.1 Alphaproteobacteria bacterium | reverse complement strand
GCTGAGTCGTTCCGGCCCTGCCGGCAAAGTCATAGTGCCGGCTTCGGTCAGCTCGCCGGTGAAGGGCTGGCGGCTGAAGCTGGTGAGCGAACGGCTGAGCAAGCCGCCGACCACCAGATGCGTGCCGCCCTGGGTCAATATCAGGCTGCGGGTGCCGTACAGCCCGTCCACCGCTTCGCTGAAACTCATGCCGTTGAAATACAGGATATTGCCGCCCGGAAGGACGCCGTAGGTCTGAGGAATATGGAGCAGTGGATTTTTCCCCGCCGTGCCGTTGGCGACATAGAAGCTGACGGGGCTGGCCACCGCCACATCCTGCGGATTGATCAGCATGCCGCCTTCGATGGTGCCCTGCGCCACCAGCGCGGGCGTGCCCGCCGGATCACTCACTTCAAAACTGTCGATGCTGAAGCGGCCGGTGCTGCGCTTGTTCACCGCCATCAGAAACAGGCCCTTGCCGTCTGGCGTGCGATACAGACCGATGCCGCGGGGATGGAAATCGCGCGGGCCGCCTGCGAGCTTGCGCAGCGCCCCGCCCGCCAGCGGCAGGGCATAAATGCCATCATCGGCACTGGGGCCACGCGCACTGCTCACCGAAACGAAGGCGGTGCCGTTTGCGGCCTCGATGTCCTGTACGCCGGGCACGGTGCCCGCGACCTTGCAGCTGCCCAAAAAGCCCACCGGCGTGGAAGAAAACACGCCATTGGACCACACTGCGCGCGCGGTGGCGCTGACCAGCACCACGATCGCCAGCATGGCCA
Organism: Alphaproteobacteria bacterium; assembly: GCA_947373775.1. The sequence goes on along the minus strand of CANBZE010000233.1, from coordinate 3,663 downwards.
CGGCCCGGCCGATGCGGCGTGGGCGGCCCAATCTCATAGTGAGGCATCCGCAAATTGCAGCGAGGCCAGCCGTGCATAAAGTCCGCCGCCGGCCATCAGTTCGGCATGATTACCTTGCGCCACCACCTTGCCCTCGTCGATCACCACAATGCGCTTCAGGCGCTGGATGGTGGAGAAACGGTGCGCGATCACCAATGTGGTGCGACCCACCATCAAATTACCGAGTGCGGTCTGCACCAGCCGTTCATTTTCCGCATCCAGCGCACTGGTCGCCTCATCCAGCAGCAGAAGCGGGGCATCGCGCAGGATGGCGCGGGCAATCGCCAGGCGCTGGCGCTGGCCACCCGACAAGGTCACGCCGCGCTCACCCACCAGGGTGTCGAAGCCTTGCGGCAGCTTGACGATGAATTCGCTGGCGGCGGCGGCATCTGCAGCGGCGCGCACCTGTTCATCGGTCGCATCTTCGCGGCCATAGCGGATATTGGCGGCGATGCTGCCGGAGAAAATCACCGGCTCTTGTGACACCACCGCGATCTTCTGGCGCAAGGCGATGGGATCGAGCTGGGTGATGTCCACGCCGTCAAACCGGATGCCGCCGCCTTGCGCATCGAAGAAGCGCAGCATCAGCTGGAACACGGTGGATTTTCCGGCGCCGCTGGGGCCGACCAGCGCCACCGCCTCGCCGCCCGCCACATCCAGCGAGAAGCTGTTCAGGGCCTTGAAGTCGGGGCGGGTGGGATAACGGAAGGTGACATCCTCGAAACGCACAGCGCCGCTGGGATGCGCCGGCAGTTGCAGCGGACGGGCGGGCGCGGCAATGGCCGGTACTTCATGCAGCAATTCCATCAGCCGCTCGGAGGCGCCGGCGGCGCGCTGCAGATCGCCCCACACTTCGGACAGGGCGCCGACGCCGCCGCCGGTGAGGATGCCGTAGAAGATGAAGGCCACCAGCTGGCCCGCCGAGATATGGCCGCTGATGAAATCGTGCAGCCCGATCAGTCCCACCGTCGCCAACCCCGCAAAAGCGGTGAAGATGGCGATCGCCGTCAGGATGGCGCGCGCCAGGGTGCGGCTTTTGGCAAAAGCGAAGGCGCGCTCCACCGCATCGGCAAAGGCGCGGCGTTCGTAATTTTCCTGGGTGAAGGCCTGCACGGTGGGTACGGCGTTCAAGGTTTCGGCGCCGCGCGCGGCGGTGTCGGCGATGGAATCCTGGCTGGCGCGGGAGAGCTTGCGCACCCAGCGGCCGAACAGCAGCAGCGGCAGCATCACAACCACCACCGCACCGACGACCAATAGTGTCAGCTTCACGCTGGTGAAGAACATCAACGCCAGGCCGCCGATCAAGGTAACCATGTTGCGCAGCGCCATGGAGGCGGACGAACCCACCACCGTCTGGATCAAGGTCGTGTCGGCGGTCATGCGCGACAGCACTTCGCCGGTACGGGTGACCTCGAAGAACTGGGGCGACAGGCCCAGCACATTGTCGAACACCGCCTTGCGGATATCGGCCACCACCCGCTCGCCCAGCCAGGTCACGGCATAGAAGCGGATGGCCGCGGCCATGCCCAGCACGGCGGCCGCGATAAGGAAGGCGGCGTAGAAGCCGGTCAGGGCATGGGCCTGGGCGGCGGACAGGCCGCGGGCGTCGATCAACCCCCGGGCAAACTGGGGCAGGACCAGGGTGGCGGCGGAGGAGGCGATCAGAGCCAGGATGGCCACCACGATCCGCCCCCGATAGGGCCGCAGGAAGGGCAGCAGCGCCCTCAGGGGGCCCAAGGACTTGGCCTTGGGGCGCCCAGCCGCCACACGGGCGGTTTCCTTGGAAAAATCGCTGTCACCCCTGGCCAATGGCGGGCGCCTTTTTGTTAACAGAGGGCTGTATATAGGGGCCCCGCGGCCGCGCCAAAGGAACTATTGCCGCCGGACTGCTTGCGGGGCCTTTGGGCGTCCCGTATAAGCCCGCCCTCCGCAGCCCGTCAGAAATGGGCCGCGCCCGAAAAGAAGGTTCGCGTCATGAAAAAGGGCATCCACCCCGATTATCACTTTGTCGAAGTTCAGCTGAACGACGGCACCACCTACAAGACGCGCACCACTTATGGAACCGCGGGCCAGAAGGTCACGCTGGACATCGACCCCTCCACCCACCCGGCCTGGACGGGCGGCGACGCCAAGCTGATGGACCGCGGCGGCAGGCTTACCCGTTTCAACAAGAAGTTCGCTGGCTTCGTTAAGGCCTAGAACGTTGCTACGCTGTCGCTAGCAACTCGACCGAATACCAAAACGCCGCCGGTTTCCGGCGGCGTTTTTGTTTCTACTTGAAGGCCTGGGCCAACGCGTCCATCTGGCCGCGCGCACCGGACGGCGCTGTTTCCCCTTCGCCGAACAAAATATCGTCCAGGCGGGAAATGCGGCGATACAGGCTGTCGCTGCGTGACAGCAGGTCCTTCAATTCCGCCGGCAGCGGATCAATGTCTTCGGCGCATTGGCCGAGGCAAATTTCGCGGCTGCCGAGCCGATAGCGGTCGTTCAGGGCGTCGTCGCGTTCCATGTCGCCGTCGCGCACCGCGCGCTGCACCAAAAGCCAGCTGGCCGCCTGCATCAGGCGGGTGGTGACGCGCATGCTTTCGCCGGCATAGAGCATCGCCGCCTTGCGCGGCAGGACACGGGCTTCCTCGCGGCCCTTGCCGTCGAGATAGCGCGCGGTTTCTTCCACCAGCGCCATGCCTTCGTCAAAGGTCTTGTCGAACATGGCGCCATCCGTGAAGGACGCCGTCTCTGTCTCGATATTCGGCATTTTATCCCCGTAAACCGGTATTTCAGTTTTGTGGCGGGACGCTATCAAGCCCCATCGGCTCCGCAAAGCCATCAGGTTGGTAAACGCTCACAATATCGCCGCTTATGCTTATTCCTGCTGTGCAAATTAACACATTCACTTTTTGAAGAAACTTTCCGCCGCGCTTTTTGTGGCATTGCGGTGCTTTATCGCCTCGGCACAGCGGGCGATTTCCGCTTCCAGCCTTGTGATGCGCTTTTCCAGCTCATGCGCCGAAAGGGCGGAAATGTCCTCTCCCAGCACGATATCGGGAAGCTTCTTGCGCGGTTCGTCCAGGTCCATGGTTTCGCGTTAGGCAGTTTCACGTTTAGTCTGCTGCCGCCACGAAAGCCGCGCAAGTGATGAACGTTGTTCATGTTGAAAATCCGGGCCGGGATTACCGGCTGGTGCTGGGCCAGGAACCGAAACCCGCGCCCGGGCCGGGCCAAGTGTTAATTGCCGTCGCCGCCGCCGGCCTGAACAATGCCGATCTGTTGCAGGCCCTGGGCCATTATCCGCCGCCGCCGGGCGCATCTCCCATCCTGGGCATGGAAGTGTCGGGCACGATTGCGGAACTGGGCGTAAACGTCAGTGACTGGAAGCTCGGCGATCCCGTCTGCGCCCTGTTGCCGGGCGGCGGCTATGCGCAATTCGCCGTGGCCGATGCAGGCGCGTTACTGGCCGTGCCGGGCACGATCGATTTGATCGAAGCCGCGGGATTGCCGGAAGCAGCCTTCACCGCCTGGACCAACATCGTGGATACGGGACGGCTGGCCCCGGGCGAAAGTTTGCTGATCCATGGCGGCACCAGCGGCATCGGCAGCTTGGGCATCCAGATTTTCGCTGCCCTG
>CANBZE010000232.1 GCA_947373775.1 Alphaproteobacteria bacterium | reverse complement strand
AACCGCCAGCTGGCGATTTTCATCACCGCGGTGGGCGCGCTGATCGCTGCCGCCGCTTTGATCACTGGCGGCCTTGCCGTATTGATCGGTCACGCCGCGCCGCGCTGGGTGGCGATCACCTTGCTGCTGCTGCTGGCAAGCTGGCTGTCGGGCACCGGCATGTTCGATGGCAACCTGGCCACCCGCATCGGCGGGCCGTTCGGCCTGTCGGCTTTCCTCACGGCGCTGGCACTGGCGGCGGGTGTGCAGTTGGCCAATGCCATCATCCCGGTGCGCGACACCTGGCCCAAATACGAAAAGCATTTCCACCGCACCGTCTGGGGCCTGATCGCCCTGAGTGCGACGGCCTATCTGGGCCTGCCGGGCGCCACCTTGCTGACCGATATCGCCATCGTGCTGGGCTCCATTGGGGTTGCGGCCTACCTGGTCTATTGCGGCCGCAGCGGTCACAAGGCCGCCCAGGTCATCGCCCCCAGTGCCGGCGCGTTTGCCCTGGTGGCGCTGGCCGCCGCGGTCATGGCGGTCGGCGGGCTTGGCGAAAATCTCACCGGTCCGGCGGCAACCGGCGGCTTTGCGGCGGCGGGTGCCATTCTTCTGGCGCTGGCGGTGATCGCTTCGGAAGAAATCGCCGTGCTGCCGTTCCTGCACGGCTCCCATGCCGCCAAGCTGCTGGAAGAGCAGGCACCCGCTGACGAAACCCAGGCGATCGACATCAACGCGCCCTTCAACAGTCTGGCGCGTGCTGCCATCGGCGCGGCGCATCAGGGCGTGTTCGACCTGGATTTTCGCGCCGGACTTCTCACGCTTTCGACAGAAGCCGCCCAGATGGTGGGACTGTCCATGCATGAAACCACCCTGTCGCATGGCGACTGGGTGACCCACGTCCATCCCGAGGACCGCGAAATCTATACCAGCGCGCTGGAGGAATATCGCCAGCGTCCAGGACTGGCGTTCCGATTGGAATTCCGCGCCCGGGGCGGCAGCGGTCCCTATCGCTGGCTGGAGCTGCGCGCCACCATCGTCAGCGAACAGGATGTGCCGTCCGATTGCCTGGGCCTGATTTCCGATGTCACCCAGCGCAAAGAAGCTGAGTTCGCGCAATTGGCCGCCGAAAGCGAGCGCAAGCGTGACGCCGCGTTGCCGCGCGATGCGCTGACGGGTCTTGGCAACCGCGTGGCGCTCATGGAAGCGCTGGATGCGCTGGGCGAGGGCTTTGACAAGTCGCTGTTCGCATTGCTGGACATCGACCGCTTCAAGGCCATTCATGGCAGCCTGGGCGATGCCGGCGCCGACAGCATTTTGAAGATGGCGGCTGAACGCCTGTCGGGTCTTGGCGAGCCGGCGCAGATCTTCCGCGTCGGCGGCGACAGCTTCGCACTTCTGTTTCCCAATCCCCGCCGCGCGCCCCAGCCGATCGGCAACGCGTTGGCGGAAGCCTGCGGCAAGCCCTATGGCGTGGGTGGCCGCGAAGTGTTTGCGCCCTGCAGCGTGGGCATGGCTACTGGCCAGCAGAGCGAGGATCCCTTCGCCCTGATCAAGAATGCTGAACTGGCGCTGATCGCGGCCAAGCGCCAGGGCGGCGCCTGCGCCCGGGTCTATTCCGCCGAACTGGAAATCCTGGCGCCGGGCGACAGCGTCGCGCTGGAAAGCGAACTGCGTCACGCCCTGACCGCCGACCAGCTGGACGTTTTCTACCAGCCCATTATCCGGCTTTCTGATCGCTCGGTGGCGGGCTTTGAGGCGTTGCTGCGCTGGCAGCATCCCATCAAGGGCCTGATCTCGCCCGGCGACTTCATTGCCCATTCCGAAGAAACCGGATTGATCGTGGAGCTTGGACGTTTCGCGCTTCAGCGCGCCGCTGCCGACCTGGCGCACTGGCAGCGTTATTTCCCGCTCAAGCCGCACCTGTTCGTCAGCGTGAATTTTTCGCGCCGCCAGTTGAAGGATGCCGGGTTCGAGACGCTGCTCAAGACCATTCTTAGCGGCAGCGGTATCGCCGAAGGCACGCTGAACCTGGAAATCACCGAAAGCGCCATTGCCGCCGACCCCAAGATGCCTCAGATCATGGCGCGCATCCGCGACGCGGGCGCCGGGTTGTCGATCGACGATTTCGGCACTGGCGCCAGCACCTTGAGCGAATTCCGCAACCTGCCGGTGGACACGGTCAAGATCGACAAGGCCTTCCTGGCCCGCCATGGCGGCACCGATATCGACACCGATGGCGAAGTGGTGCTGTCGGGCATCGTCTCGATGGCCCATGAGCTCAAGCGCGCGGTGGTGGCCGAAGGCGTGGAAAGCGAGGCGGATGCCCAGTTCCTGGCCAGGATCGGCTGCGAATTCGGCCAGGGCTATTATTTTTCCCAGCCGCTCGATGGCGCGGCGGCACTGGACTACATTGCCCGGCATTATAACGTAGCGGCCGCACCCGAAGTCGGCTGACCCTTTTCACACAACGGAGAACAAGATGACGATCAAAGTCGGCGACAAGATCCCCTCGGCCACCCTGATGGAAATGCAGGACGGCAAGCCCACCCCCGTGCCCACCGACAGCTTCTTCGCCGGCAAGAAGGTGGCGCTGTTCGCACTGCCGGGCGCCTTCACGCCCACCTGCTCGGCCAAGCACGTGCCGGGCTTTGTCGCCAATCATGACGCGCTTGCGGCCAAGGGTGTCAGCGAGATCGCCTGCATCTCCGTCAATGACGCTTTCGTGATGGGCGCCTGGGGCAAGGACCAGAAGTCCGACGGCAAGGTTCACATGCTGGCCGACGGCAATGGCGATTTCACCCGCGCCATCGGCCTGGAAATGGACGGCACCAAGTTCGGCATGGGCAAGCGCAGCCAACGCTATTCCATGATCGTCGATAACGGTGTTGTGACATCGCTGAATGTCGAAGCGCCGGGCGCGTTCGAAGTCTCGAGCGCCGAGTATTTGCTCAGCTCGGGCCAGTTGCCCTAGCGCGGGATAGCGTTGCGGGCGAGTTCGTCCGCGCGTTCATTTTCCGGATGTCCCGAATGGCCTGCCACCCAGATCCAGTGGATCTGATGGCGGGCCATTTCGTCATCCAGCGCCCGCCACAGGTCTTCATTCTTGACCGGCTTTTTGTCCGCGGTCTTCCAGCCTTTTCTCTTCCAGTTCAGGATCCACTTCGACGCCCCGTCCATCACATAGCGGGAATCGGTATGGATGGTGACGGGGCTGGCATTCTTCAGCGCCTTCAACCCTTCGATCACCGCCATCAGTTCCATGCGGTTGTTGGTGGTGGCCGGTTCGCCGCCGCTGATTTCTTTCTCGTGGCCGCTCGAGCGCAGGATCGCCCCCCAGCCACCGGGGCCGGGATTTCCGCTGCAGGCACCGTCCGTGAAGATGTCTATCATGGTCGCGCGCCCTGGCGCTCGCTGCGCTCGCTTGGTCGCCGCTCGGGGATCAAAGCCCGTATTCCCGGGCGTGCTTCACCTTGTTGTGGAAGCGCAGCTTCTTGGAATATTCGCGCGGATCTTTGACACGTACCATGGCGTTGGGGTCCTGGTTCAGCCAGTCATAGGTGCGCGTCAGCAGGAAGCGCAGCGCCGCGCCGCGCATCAAGACGGGCAGGGCGGCAATTTCCGCTTCGCTCAGCGGCCGTGCGGCGCGATAGGCATTGATCACCGCTTGACCCTTGGTGATGTTGTAGCTGCCGTCCAGTTCAAAGCACCAGCTGTTCAGCATGGTGGCCAGGTCATAGACATAGAAATCGTTGCAGGCGAAATAGAAGTCGATCACCCCGCCGACCGCATCGCCCGCGAACAGGATATTGTCGGGGAAGAAGTCGGCATGGATCACGCCGCTGGGCAGATTCTTGGGCCAGGCCGCGGTGATGTCGTCCAGCGAGCCGTTGATCAGCGCCGCCAGTCCGTCCTCGATCGTGTCCGCGCCGTGAATCGCTTCCGCCAGCGGCCGCCAGCCCGGTGGTCCCAGCGCATTGGCGCGGCTCAGCGCAAAGCCTTCCCCCGCCTTGTGCAGCCCGGCCAGCGCGGCGCCGCCGGCGGCGCAATGCGCCACGTCGGGCCGGCGCAGGGCGATGCCGGTCAGGAAGGTGACGATGGCGGCGTTGCGCCGGTTCAGGCTGACCAGCGACTGGCCGTCCCTGGTCTTGACCGGCAGCGGGCAATGAACCCCCGCCTTGGCCAGATGCTCCATCAGCCCCAGGAAGAAGGGCAGGTCTTCGGCCGCCACGCGCTTTTCATACAGGGTCAGGATGAAGGCGCCGCGGTCGGTCTGCAGGTAGAAATTGGAGTTCTCGATACCCTCAGCGATGCCCTTGAAGGACATGGGGGTGCCGATGTCGTAACTCTCCAGCAGCCGCTCCAGCTCCTCGAAACTGACTTCGGTATAAACGGCCATGACGGCTCAGCCCCCGACCCTAAATCGCAGGAAAGCTTGGCTTTTCT
>CANBZE010000231.1 GCA_947373775.1 Alphaproteobacteria bacterium | reverse complement strand
GTGCGCTTGTCGGCCTGGGTGACCTCGCCCTTTTCGTAATGGTCCATGACGGTGGCGCGGCGGGCCGTGTCCACCGGACCCATCGGGCCGGGGCCCAGAAGATCGCGGGGATTGGCCACCATGGCGGCGATATTGTGCTGGACCGAGCAGCCGAAATTGGCGGGTGTGCGGTTGTCCAGGGTGAAGGCCAGATCGTCCGACCAGTCACGGTTACAGGCTTCGGCGCGGGCGCTGTAGGAGATGTAGCTGACATCCACCCGCCAGTCGTTGTTGGCGACGTCATGGCTGGAAACCAGTATCTTGTCGCGGCTGATGCCGGTGGCGGCGGCGCGCTCGGCGAAATAGGTGATGGCGGCGCGGCTAGGCGCGCCATTGGGCACACTGATGCCCAGGCTGCCATTGCCGTGGGCGCGGTAGTCGGCCAGGAAGGCATCGAACTTCATCCCATCGTCGGGCGTCATGCCGGCGGGCCCACCGGCGAACTGGACTTTCAGTTCCTGGTAAGTGGGCTCCACCGCGATGGGGTGATTTGCGGCGCCATCCTCGCTCATGAAGTTGCCGTCGTCGCGGGCAGTCGAACAGCTGCCGGCAACCAGGATCGACATCAGGGCGGCGGCACGCAGCAGGTGGGTGATGTTCATGGCAGCCTCTCCTAGCGCACAACAAAGCCGACAGGGGCCGAGGCCACAGGGACCAAAGGCTTGGCGTCTTTCTTCTTGTAGGTCGCGTTCAGTTTGCCCAGCAGAAGGGTTTCGGGATCGGACGGGGCGACAAAGCCGTCGGTGGGCGACACAAAGGCGCTTTCCGCACTGGGTTCGACCAGATAGGCGCTGATCAGCACCACCAGTTCGGTCTGGTCATCGGCAAAGTCGCGGCTGCGAAACAGCGCACCCAGCACCGGCAGGTCCTTCACGCCGGGGAAACCGTCGATCACCTGCTTGGTGTTGTGCTGCATCAGGCCGGCCACCGCGAAGCTGCCGCCCGAGGGCAATTCCACCGTGGTCTGGGTGCGGCGCACCGTCAACGCGGGAATGGTCAGGCCCTGGGTGGAGCTGGCGCCCGTCAGGGTGAAGGCGCCGGTGTTGCTCAGTTCGCTGACTTCGCTGGACAGTTGCAGGCTGATGCGGCCGGGCGCGATCACCACCGGGGTAAAGGACAGGCCGACGCCGAACTGCTTGAACTCCACGGTGATGTTGCCGTCGCGGTCGCGGCTGGCGGGCACCGGGAATTCGCCGCCGGCCAGGAACTTGGCGGTTTCGCCGCTGACAGCGGTGAGGTTGGGCTCGGCCAGCATATGCACCAGGCCGACGCGTTCCAGTGCCTTGAGCTGGCCCTGGACATTGTTCTGAACGTTGCAGATACCGCCGCCACCGAGCGCCCCGACGGGATTGAGGGCTGTCGAAGCGCTGTTGCAGGTTTGTCCGGCTTGGGCGCCGGACAGATCGCTCAGCGCCTGACCGACCAGGTTGAACTGGTTGGCCGTGGAAAATGCCAGCGGTGTCGAACCGCCGGCGATCTTGACACCAGCCAGATTGACGCCGAACTGCTTGGCAATGTTGCGGTCCATTTCGGCGATGCGGACCTTCAGCATCACCTGCTGGTTGCCGCTCACGCCGATCATGTTGATGACCTTCTTGGGGTCGCCCACGAACTTGCCGGCCAGTTCGGCGGCGCGGCTGGATTCCATCGCGCTGCTGACCGAACCGGTCAGCACCACATTGTCGTTCATCGCCTGCACCTGGATGGCCGAATTGGGCATGGAGGCCTTCATCAGGCTGGCCAAGTCCACCACGTCCTTCTCGACACGGATATCCAGCGCCAGGATCTGCTTGCCGGCTGCGTCGAAGAAGAAGGCGTTGGTCTGGCCGACCTTGGTGGCCAGAAGGAAAATGCGGCGCGGGGTCCGCACCACCGCGTCCACCAGGTCCGGGCTGGACACCAGCACGTCGCGGGCATCGGTATCGAGCTGCACCACCGCGGCCTTGTCCAGCGGCAGGGTGATGCGCTGATGGGCGCCGGCGGCGCCGCGCGTGGAAATCTGCATCACCCGCGCGCCGGCTTCATTGATCGGGCGGGCCTGGGCAATCGCGGGAGCGGCGTAAGCAGAAGGCGCGACAAGCGCCAGCGCGAACGCGATGAAAAGCGAACGGGACAACATCAGTTGCTCTCCTGCCGGCTGCCGGCGCCGACCATGCCATAGCGAATTACGGAAACCGGGCCATCGGTGGCGCTGCGGTGCTTGCGGATGGCATCGTCATTCGACGCCAGGCCGCTCTCGCTCAGGGGACGCAAGGCGAGCGACAGCTGGCCGGTGGTGCCGGCGGCGGAAATGACTTCGGCCTGCTCCGGCGTGACTTCGACGGTAGCGGTCTTGCCGATCACGGTGCGCGTGTCTTTTTCCTGGCGGAAGGTCTGGTCAACCGCCAGCACGCGCAGGTTGGTGATCAGGGTTTTGGCGCTGCCGCGCGGCGCATCGCGATCCGGGCGGCGCGTCACGATCACGTCGACGCGGTCATTGGGCAGCACAAAACCGCCGGCGCTGGAATCGGCGGAGATAGTGATGGAGATGGCGCGCATGCCAGCGCCCAGGGTCGCGGCCATGAAGCCGGACGCATCGCCATGCACGATGGCGGTGTTGGTGATGGGCTGGCCCTGCAGGATCGGCGCGCGCACCACGGTGCCCTTGACGGCGGCTTCTTCGCTGCCGAACGCGTCATGCGTGATGAAGGACGGATCGACCGAAGCGGTCGGCCATTTTTCCCAGCGCACGCGATCGGCGGTGAGCGCCTGGCCCGGCGTGAGATTGCCACTGGCGACCAGCACTTCGCTCATCGCGATGGCGGGCGCGGCCTTGGCTTCAACCTTGGGCGTACCGCCACCCAGCATGCCGCGCACCAGAAAGGCGGCGCCGCCGGCGGCGACCAGTGCAAGACCAAGCACAACAAGGCGTTGGGTATTCATGACGGGCAAGCTCCCTTTGGTGACAATTCACCATGCAACCCTTTAGAATTTGCTTAATAGCGGCGTTGCAATTGGCTGGGAGATGCCGCTGTTTCGCGATAAATGTATTTAAAATCCGCGCAAAAACTGCGCGGGCCCCATTAGGGTTTCGTTAAACAGTCGCGGCCAGGCGAAAAATTTCGGTGGACGGCAACAACGCGAAGGCGCCGGCGGCAAGCGCCACGCCATAGGGAATGCCCGAACGCGCATCATGCAGCCTGGTGATCCAGCCCTGGCGGGCGAGCAGGTCGGGCAGCGGGCACTGGCGCATCAACATCAGGCCCAACGTCAGAACGCCGCCGAACACGCTGGCCAGCAGCGCATAGGGCGCCATATCGTGAAAGCCCAGCCACAAGGTCACCGCGGCGAACAGCTTGGCGTCGCCGCCGCCGATCCAGCCCAGCGCAAACAGCGCAAAGCCGATGAAAAGCCCTGCCAAACCGGCCAGCAAATGCCAGCCGATGGCGGAAAGGCCAAGGCCGGCGGCCACCGCGAAAACCGCGAACAGCGCCAGCAGCGCCAGGGACAGGAAATTGGGAATGGTGAAGCTGGCCAGATCCCAGCCCGCGGCAACGGCCAGCAGGAGCGGGAGCGCGACAAGAACTAGGACTTCAGCAACCATGTTCGAACTTCACAAAAACGAACGGCCGCCTTTTTGGAGGCGGCCGTTCCAGGCAATTCCTTGCCCGGACCTTACTTCAGGTTGCCGGACAGGTTGACAAAGGTCGTCGACAGCTTGGTACCAACGGCGGTCACGCCGGTGATGATGACGACGGCGATGAGAGCGGCGATCAGGCCATACTCGATGGCGGTGGCGCCCGATTCATCGCGAACAAAACGCGAGATGAGGTTCATGTTAGTCTCCAACTTAGTGACACCCTAGGATGCCCAACCCCGGACGAAATCTTTTCGCTCGTTGCGGACACTGGCCACACTAGGAGACGCCGCTTAATTTCGACTTAATCGCGGGGACCGGGTTTTCGCGCTTCTGTTCCGCGGTGATACGGAAAAAGCCTTTTGGAACCGGCGTTATAGTGAATTTTCGGGATTTGTTTACCACGATGGATGCTTTCGACGGAAACTGGGCAGTTCTGCGCGGTGCCGACACGAAAATCGCAAGCGCCGCGATCGGAAACGCCGCGATCACATCGATCAGGTGATGGCCACCCTGCACCGGCGTGGACAGCAGCACTGCAATGTTGAGAACCAGCGCCGGCCAGCGCAGGAATTTGATATCGCGCGCGAACCACATCACCAGGATGGCGAGTACGGCATGATAAGAGGGAAAGCCGATCAGTCCCTTGGTGTCGCGCGGCGAGATCAGCCCCGGCCCGTCATGCAGCAGGCGTACCAGCTCGCGCGCGTAAGCCGGATCCAGCGCCATCGCGGCATGACTGGACGCGGGCGGATACACCGAAAAAGCCCCAAAAGACGGGGCCAAACTCCATATCGCG
>CANBZE010000230.1 GCA_947373775.1 Alphaproteobacteria bacterium | reverse complement strand
AAGTCTCGGAAAGCTTCGACAAATACGCCAAATACACCAAGCTCACCCAGGCGCTACTGATCGGCGGCACCGCCATGGATGAGCAGATCAAGAAGCTGGAACGCGGCGTCGATGTGCTGATCGCCACGCCGGGCCGGCTGCTCGACCATTATGAGCGCGGACGACTGATGCTCTCCCAGGTCAACATCCTGGTGATCGACGAAGCCGACCGCATGCTGGACATGGGCTTCATTCCCGACGTGGAGGAGATCTGCAAGAAGCTGCCCTTCACCCGGCAGACCCTGTTCTATTCGGCCACCATGCCGCCGGAAATCACGCGCCTGACCGAGCAGTTCCTGCACAATCCGGTGCGCATCGAAGTCTCGCGCCCGGCGACCACCGCCGCCAACATCACCCAGGAACTGGTGATGATCCCCGCCAATGACTGGGCCAAGCGCGAAGCGCTGCGCCGCATGATCCGCGAAGTCGAGCCGGTCCTGAACAACGCCATCGTGTTCTGCAATCGCAAGCGCGACGTGGACGTGGTGGCCAAGAGCCTGGTCAAGCACGGCTTCGATGCCGCCCCGATCCATGGCGATCTCGACCAGAGCTTGCGTACCAGGACCCTGGACAAGTTCCGCGCCGGCGAGCTGAAGATCCTGGTGGCCTCCGACGTGGCCGCGCGCGGGTTGGACGTGCCCAGCGTCAGCCATGTCTTCAATTTCGACGTGCCGATCCATGCCGACGATTACGTCCACCGCATCGGCCGCACCGGCCGCGCCGGACGCAGCGGCAACGCCTACATGCTGGCCTCGCACCGCGACGACAAGTATATCGACGCCATCGAGAAGGTCACCGGCCAGAAGCTGGATCGCCGCGAGATGATGGACATCGAGGTGCGCGAGGAAACCCGTCCGCGCCGCGATGACCGTGGTGGACGTGGCGGCAAAGGCGGCGAGCGTGGCCGCGGCGGCCGTGACGGCAAGCAGCGTGACCGCCGTCCGCCCGGCGGCAAGTTCCACGACCAGGTTGCCAGCATGGATCCCGTCGAGGCCGGCACGGCACCCGCCGCCGCATCGGCGCCGGTTCAAGAACAGCGCCAACCGCGCAGCGAGCCCCGCCAGGAGCAGCGTCCGGAGCAGCCGCGCCAGGAGCAGAAACCGCGGCAGGAAAACCGCCCGCCGCGCAATGATCAGCCGCGCCATGAAAAGCGCGACCGTGGCAGCCAGCGCCAGCACAATGAACAGGCCGCCCGCCCCGAGGCGGTGGACAAGAGCGAACTCCCCGCCTTCCTGTTCCGCCCCGTGCCGGTCAAGAAGCCCGAACCCCAGGCGGAATAACTCCAAAGGCCCGGAATTCCCGGCTTTTGCTGAAATTTCAGGCTTGAAAACCCGCGCCATTTAACGCTTTTTACACAGCGGATGGGCACACTGCCGCATGTCGGGCAGGAAGCCCGTGGGGGGATTTGCCGGTGTTTGCTCAGGATCGGGAACAGGCTTTTGCCAAGACGGCGCTCGCCCTGATGGGCGGCGCCGGCGTCGTGGCCACGCCCGACAATTTCGAACTCTTTTATGCCTATGCCTCCGGCGAAAACCTCGCCGTCAGCCAGGTGATGGGCGCGATCATCAACGCCAAGCAGCCTTTCACTCCCGAACTGCTGGCCGATTTGCGCCTGCGCTGCCTGTCGGGCGCGCGCGCCGCCGTCGCCATGGAATCAATGGGCGACAACATGAGCGCCCTGATCAACGACGTGCTGGGCAAGCTGGAAAGCTCGGCGCGTGAAACCGCCGACTATAAGGACGCGCTGTCCGCCGCCACCGGCGAGCTGGGCAGCGACCGCAATCCCGCCGATGTGCGCAAGCTGGTGGAAGGGCTGATCGCCGCCACCCGGGCCATGGAAGAACGCACCAAAAGCCTGGAAGGCGAATTGCAGGCTTCCTCGCAACAGGTCACCGAATTGCGCGACAAGCTGGACGATGTGCGCAAGGAAAGCATGACCGACACTCTCACCAACATCGCCAACCGCAAGGCGTTCGACGATGCGGTGGAGGCCGGCCGCAAGGCCGCCGAGGAAGGCGAAGACGTCTGCCTGTTGATGTGCGACATCGATCATTTCAAGAAATTCAACGACAGCTGGGGCCACCAGACCGGCGACCAGGTGCTGCGCCTCGTGGCGTCGTGCCTGTCGGAGAACGTCAAGGGTCGGGACACCGCCGCCCGCTATGGCGGCGAGGAATTCGGCGTACTGTTGCGCGGTACCACCCTGGATGCCGCCACCCATGTGGCCAACCAGATCCGCACCACCGTGGAAACCAAGAAACTGGTGAAGAAGTCCACCGGCGACGTGCTGGGCACCATCACCATCTCCATCGGGGTAGCGAAGTTCGCCGCCGATGAAGCTGCGGAAACCGTCATCCGCCGCGCCGATGCGTGCCTGTATGGCGCCAAGCACAATGGCCGCAACCTGGTGATCAACCAGTACGATCCGCGCATGGCCGCGCTGGAAACCAGCGCCGCCTAGCCGGGGATATCCGGCTCGACCACCAGCGCAAGCTGCATCAACGACTGCTGCCAGCCCAGGTAACAGGCTTCCACCGGGATCGCCGCGGGGATGTTCGCCTGCTCGATATGAATCTCGGTGCCCACCGAAACAGCTTTCAGCTGCACCGTCACCTGCATGGCACCGGGCAGGTTCGGATCATCGAAGCGGTCGGTGTAGCGGATGCGTTCATTTGGAACCAGTTCCAGATATTCTCCGCCGAACGTGTGGCTGTTGCCGGTTGAGAAGTTGGTGAAGGACATGCGGAAAGTGCCGCCGGCCTTGGCATCCAGGTGATCGACCTTGCAGGTAAAGCCATAGGGCGGCAGCCATTTTGCCAGAGCCTGCGCATCCAGGAAGGCGCGATAGACTTTCTCGGGCTTGGTGGCCAGCACGCGGTGCAGTTTGACGGTGGCGGTCATGATCATCCTCTTTTTGCATCGTTACATCTGAAAGACGGCTGGAGACGGCTTGTTCCGACATAGCATGCCAAAAAGATTGTGGGCCGCCGTCCGGGCCCCTCGCAACTGCAAAAATACCGCCGCTTGCGCAGGTCCGCACAGGCCTTAAGCTGCCCGCAAAACGCGGCCGCCAGAGCCGCCACCTGGGGCAGCACACATATGGCCATTCGCAATCGCGTCGTCGCCTTCACCATGGCGCTGGCCGCCGTCACCTACCTGGACCGGGTTTGCATCTCGGTCCTTGCGCCCAGGATCAGTACTGAGCTGGACCTGTCGCGGGTTCAGATGAGCTTTATTTTCAGCGCCTTTGCCGTGGCCTATGCCGCCTTTGGCGTACCGCTGGCGCGCTGGGCCGACCGCGACGGCGCCCGCAAGGTGCTGACCTGCGTCGTCCTGATCTGGTCGGTCTTCACCATGGTGACAGCGGCGGCGTGGAATTTCGCCTCCATGGCTGTCATCCGCTTCCTGTTCGGCATCGGCGAGGCCGGCGCCTGGCCGTCCGTGGCGCGGGCCTATTCGCGCTGGATCCCGCTGGCGCAACGTGGCCGCATCCAGGGTGTCTTCTTTGCGGCCGCACATCTTTCGGGCGGACTGACGCCGTTTGTGGTCATCGCCCTGGCGGACTGGCTGCAGTGGCGCATGATCTTCATCGCCTTCGGCCTGGTGGGCGCCGTGTGGGCGGTGTGCTGGCATGTCTGGTTCCGCGACGAGCCGCGCGACCATCCGGCAGTGTCGGCGCAGGAACGCGACCATATCGAGGCGACGCGCGGTACCAAGGCAACGCAGGCGGGCGGTAACTGGCTCAAGGTGTTCAAGACGCCCACGGTGGCGCCGCTTTGCGTCCAGGCCTTCGCCAACAGTTACGGCTTTTATTTTTTCATCACCTGGCTGCCGACCTATCTGGCGCAGGCGCATGGCCTGAAGGGCATGAGCTGGGCGCTGATGTCGGGCCTGCCGTTGATGCTGAGTTGCCTGGCCGATCTGATCGGCGGGGAAGGCTCCGACCGGCTCGCGCGAAGGATGTCGCTGCGCAATGCCAGGCGCAGTTTCGGCACCGGCGGCTATATCCTGGCCGCGATCGCCATTTTCCTGGCCACGCAAGTCACCAATGGCTATGCCGCAGGCTTGCTGATCGCCATCGGCGGCGCCTGCTCGATGTTGACCCTGGCGCCGGCCTGGGCGACGGCAGTGGATGTGGGGGGCCAGCATGCCGGCGTCACCGCCGGAACCATGAACACCATCGGACAGGTCGGCGGGATCTTGAGCCCCATCGTGCTGGCTTACATCGTGGACGCGACCAACAACTGGAACCTGCCGTTGCTGGTGCTGGCGGGGATATACGCGGTCGCGGCGCTGGCCTGGCTGGCGATCAATCCCGACCAGCGGGTTGAAGCTGTCTAGGCTTCCTGCGCGGGCGTGATCTGGACCGACTCGCCGCAGCCGCAGGCGCTGGTCTGGTTGGGGTTCTTGAAGATAAAGCGCGCGCCCAGCT
>CANBZE010000229.1 GCA_947373775.1 Alphaproteobacteria bacterium | reverse complement strand
AAACGTCGGCCTCCACGCCATCGGCATCGATGATCAGGATGGCTTCGGCGCCCTTGGGATAGCCGGGCTGGTTGTAGCTCTCAATCGCTTCGGCGGCGCGGCCATCCATGAACTCCATGGCGGCCGGCACCACGCCGTCGGCGATCACGGCGGCGACACAGGCGCCGGCGGCGCTGACCGTGTCGAAGCTGGCCATCAGGGTGCGGGTGACGGGCGGCTTGCGCAGAATCTTCACCACCACTTCCACCACCACACCGAGCAAGCCTTCGGAGCCGGTGACCAGGCCCATGATGTCCAGCCCGCCCTGCGCGCCCGACTTGCCGCCCAGGGTGACGATCTCGCCGCCCGGCAGCACCATGGTGACGCCCAGCAGGTTGTTGGTGGTCAGGCCGTATTTCAGGCAATGCAGCCCGCCGGAATTTTCCGCCACATTGCCGCCGATGCTGCAGGCAACCTGGCTGGAAGGATCGGGCGCGTAATAGAAGCCGTTGGCTTCCACCGCCTTGGTGATGTTGAGGTTGGTGACGCCGGGCTCGACCGTGAGGCAGGCATTCTCGTAATCGATGTCCAGGATGCGCTTCATGCGCCCCATGCCGATCAGGATGCCGTCTTCGCGCGGCAGCGCCCCGCCCGACAGCGAGGTGCCCGAACCGCGCGGCACGATGGGCACGCCTTGGTCTTGCGAATATTTCAGGATCTCGCTGACCTGTTCACGGGTTGACGGCAGCACGCAGACCAAAGGCGTCTGGTGATAGGCGCTGAGGGCATCGGAATCGAAGGTGGCCAGGCCCGATTTATCGGCGACCACGCCGTCGGGCACGATGGCACGCAGCGCCTCGATGATCTCGGCGCGGCGGGCGACTATCTTGGAATCGGTCGGAGGAAGAAGCATGCGCCTGTCTTTCGGGGCGCAGTATCGCTTAACCCTGGCGGGCTTTGAACCGCGGATTCTTCTTGTTGATCACGTAGACGCGACCCTTGCGGCGGATGACGCGGCAGTCCTTGTCACGCTTCTTGAGCGACCGGAGGGAGTTGCGAACCTTCATGACACTGCCTTTTTCGAACCAAACCGGCCCAAAAGGCCGTCTTCCGCGAGAGGCGCGGAAACTATGCAACGCCCCCACCCCTGTCAACCCGGCAAATCGGGTTGAAAAAGGCGGTTTTCCGCCAAAAATCGCCCCAAATCAGTATAGCCTGTGGGTATGACGCGCCGATACCGTCCCCTGACTGGCCTGCAGCGGCTGGCTGCCCTGTGCGGCACCTTGGTGGCGGTGGCCTGCGCTACCACCGCGCCCAAGCCTACACCACCGGTTCCGCCCGCCGTTTCCATCCCTATCGCCCCGCTCCCGGCCAAGCTCACATCCGGCGATCCCAAGTTCGACGCTTTCCTGGAACAAGCCCGCATCACCGCCCTGGGCCAAGGCATCACGGCGGTTAGTTTCGACAGCGCCACGGCGGGCCTGCGGCCCATTGCCAGTATCGCCGCGATGAACGCCAATCAGCCGGAATTCTCCAAGCCGGTCTGGGCCTATCTGGATTCGGCGGTGTCGGTGCGGCGGGTGAAGGACGCCCAGCTGATGCTGGCGCGCTATGGCGATGTGCTGGCGCGGATCGAAGCCTCCAGCGGTGTGCCGAAGGAAATTTTGGTCTCGGTATGGGGCATGGAGACCGACTACGGCGCCGACAATGGCAGCATGAATCTTTTCGCGGCGCTGGCGACATTGGCCTATGACGGGCCGCGCGCCGATTACGCCGGGCCGGAATTCTTCGCGGCACTGAAGATTTACCAGCAGCAGCATTATCCCTTGAGCGAAATGACGGCGAGCTGGGCCGGCGCGTTCGGCCAGACCCAGTTCACACCCACCACCTTCCTGAAATATGCCGCCGATGGCGATGGCGATGGTCAGATCGATTTGTGGCGATCGGCGCCCGATGCGCTGGCGTCCTCGGCGCGGCTGCTGGCCGATCAGGGTTGGCAGAAGGGTCAGCCCTGGGGCTTTGAAGTGAAACTGCCCGTGGGCTTTGCCTATGAAGATGCCGACACCGACACCCAGAAGCCGCTCAGCGAATGGCGGGCGCGCGGCGTCAGGACGGCGGGCGGCGCGGCGCTCTCCAATAACGGTGACAACGCGGCGATCTATTTGCCGGCCGGTGCACATGGTCCGGCCTTCCTGCTGTTTCCCAATTTCAGCGTAATCCTGAAATACAATAATGCCGCCAGCTATGCCCTGGCCGTGGCGCTGCTGGCCGACCGCATGGCCGGCGGCGATGGCGTGAAGCATGCCTGGCCGCGCGGCGAGCGCGCCCTGTCGCGCAATGAACGCATCAGCTTCCAGGCGGATTTGAACAAGGCCGGTTTTGATTGCGGCACACCAGACGGCGTGCTGGGCCGTAAGACCCGCAGCGCCTTGCGCCAGTACCAGAAAAGCCACGGCCTGGCCGCCGACGGCTTTCCCACCGCGGCGCTGCTGGACGGGCTGGAAAAACAATAAACCGCTAGCGGATTTTCTTGAAGCGAATCTGGCTGGTGTCGCTGCGGCCATCGGCATCCACCACCGTCACCCGCGCCAAGCCTTCGCCTTGCGGTGTGTAGAGCGCCGGTGCGAAGCGGTCGAAGCTGCCCAAGGGCGCGCCATTGACCAGCCAGGTCAGGGGCGCGCGGCCGCCATCGGCTTTCAATTGCAGCGCCGCATCTTTTGATTTTGCGTCGGGCAACGGCACCACCGCGCCATTGGGCGGAAAAGCGATGGCGGGCGGCGGCAGTTCGACGATCTGCGCTTGCGGCGCGGGCACGGCTTCGCGGGTGAAGTTGCGCAGGTTGGGCGGCAACTCATCGGTGCCGCGCACGATCAGCGCGCCCGTTGGCACCGATGGGCTGGGGAGGCGATCAGGCGGCAACAGTCCGAACATCTTCAGCAGCACCGGCGCACCGGCTTCGCGCCCGACATGGCCGGGACGCGGCGTGCCGTCGGCGCGGCCCACCCACACCGCCACGGTGTAATCATTGGAAAACCCCACCGCCCAGGCATCGCGGAAGCCGTAAGAAGTGCCGGTCTTGAAGCCGATGGTGCGCTTTTTCAAAAGCCCCTGCCCCATCGCCCAGCCATCGGGCAAGGCGACGCCGTCCAGCACTTCGCGCAGGTACCAGGCCGCCACGGGCCCGAACAGCCGGTGCGTCGGCGCATCGGGCGTGTCTTTGATCACGCGCAAGCCCTGTGCCGTGCCGCCTTCGGCGATGCCGGCATAAAGCATGGCGATGTCGGACAGCGAGATGCCCAGACCGCCCAGCGCCACCGGCAGACTGGGCGCATCGCGGGTGGGGAACGCCAGATGCGCGCCGGCATTCTGTAACGACAAGGTGAAAGCCAGCGGCCCGACCCGGTCCAGCACCATCACGGCCGGAATGTTCAGCGACATCTGCAGCGCATCGCGCGCCGTCACCGCGCCCTGGAACTGGCCGTCGAAATCCTTGGGCGCGTAGTCGCCGAAGGTGGTGGGCGCATCCTCCATCCGGCTGGCGGGATGCAGGACAAGGGCGTCGAACGCCAGGCCATAGATAAAAGGCTTCAGCGCCGAACCCGGCGAGCGGGCCCGCGCCGCCAGATCCACCTGCCCCGACTTGCCCCAATAGTCGGTGCCGCCAACATAGGCGACGATGTTGCGGCTTTTGTTCTCGACCACCACCAGAGAGATGTCGGCGCCATCGTCGTAATAGGCGCGTTCCTGCTTCGCCAGCCGTTCGGCGGCGCCCTGGATGTTCGCATCCAACGTCGTGACGATGCGCGATGACTTTTCTTTCAGCACCAATCGCTGCGCCAGATGCGGCGCGCCCATCGGCATGGGCTGGCGGGCAAAGGGCACGCCTTCCTTCATGGCAGTGGCGGCGTCGCCCTGGCTCACCACGTCTTCCTCCACCATGCGGCGCAGGACCTTGTCGCGGCCGGCCAGGGCGCGCTTGGCATGGCGGTCGGGCCGTTGCTTCACCGGCGACTGGGGCAGCGCCACAAGCAGCGCGCTTTCCGCCAGATCGAGCGCGGCCGGCTCCTTGCCGAAATAGGACAGCGAGGCGGCGCGCACGCCTTCCAGATTGCCGCCCATCGGCGCCAGGGTGAGATAAAGCGACAGGATCTCATCCTTGGAGTAACGCTCCTCCAGCTGCACGGCACGCACCATCTGGATCAGCTTGCCGCCCACACCATGACCGTGCGGCTCCAGCAGACGCGCCACCTGCATCGTCAGGGTCGAGCCGCCCGAGACAATGTGGCCGGCATGGGCGAACTGGAACGCGGCGCGCAGCATGGCCGGTGGGTCCACGCCCCAATGCCGCACAAAGCGCTTATCCTCATAGGCCATGAGCATGGCGAGATAGCGCGGCCCCACCTGGTCCGATGTGGTCTTGATGCGCCAAGCGCCGTCCGCGCTGAGAAAGGCGCGCAGCAGGGTGCCATCCTTGGCCGTCACTTCCGGCGACAGGGTGTTCGCCCGG
>CANBZE010000228.1 GCA_947373775.1 Alphaproteobacteria bacterium | reverse complement strand
CCCGTCATGGTGGTGAAGCTGTCATGGATGGAGCCCAGATCGCCCGCCACCAGCGCGAACAGATAGGACGGCTTGGGGAAGGGATCGTTCCACACCGCGAAATGGCGACCGCCCGGCAACTCGCCGCTCTGGGTGCGGTTGCCGTTGGACAGCAGCACCGGATACTGCTCGCGCGCCGCTTCCAGGCGCACGGTGAAGACCGACAGATTGTCGGGCCGGTCCAGGAAATAGGTGATGCGGCGGAAGCCTTCCGGCTCGCACTGGGTGCAGAACATGCCACTGGACAGGAACAGGCCTTCCAGCGCGGTGTTGGCGGCGGGATTGATCTCGCTGCTGACTTCCAGGGAGAGCTTGGCCGGCGGATTGGGGATGGTGAGATTCTTGTCATCCAGCAGGTATTCACCCGCATTCAGCGACCGGCCATCCAAGGTGACCGACAGCAATTTCTGGCTCTCGCCCGCCAGCACCAGCGGGCCGTTGCCCGACAGGCGCTCGATTTCAAGCCTGGAGGAAACGCGCGTGGCTTCCGGCTCCAGCGAAAAATCCAGATGCACGGTGCGGATGCGAAATTCCGGCGCCTTGTAATCGGCCAGATGGATGGCGCGCGGTTCGTCGGTACGCATGGGGAAAGCTTTCGGGCTGGATTTGAGACAGGCTTTATAGCCCGCCTTCGCAGCCCGGAACAATCAATAGACGCGCAGCACCGTCATGTCTTTGCCGTCATGCACAACCGCATAACTGCGCGCATAGTCGGCTTGGACACCGTCGGCCTTGTTCCAGCGATGCAATTCGCCTTGTGGGCGGTGCAGCACGATATATTTCACATGGGCGGCTGTCAGTTGGCGCTGCTGGGCGGCGAGATTATTTGTCACCAGCCGGTCGGCCAATGTATCGGTCATGTGACGGGCGGTTTCGCCCTGCACGATGGGTTTGCCATGACAGACGGACTGCGTCATGGCGGCGTTGCTTTCGCCATAGCCGCGCGGCAGGTCCAGCACGCCGAAATCGCTCGCGTCGTTGGCAATGACGTCCAGCGAAGCGGGGCAGGCGGCTTGGGTCGTGGCCAGGCTTGCCGGTGCAAAGTCCAGCAACATCAGAACCGCGACGATGCCCAACGCGGCGCGGCTCACCTGTGTACGATAGCGCAACGCCATCACGGTCGCCTGCGCCAGCGCCAGTCCCAGGAACAGATACACCATCACCATGGCGCGGGCGGGGGTGCGGACATTGGCGAAGAAGGGCAGCTTGGCCAGGATCACGCCGGGCAGGTGTAGCGGCGTGACATGACCGGCGACATGCAGCGCCTCGCCGCCGGCGAGAAGCGCGAAGAAAATCATGCCGCCCAGCGCATAGGGCAGCAGGGCCGTCGGTGCGCTTTGTTGGTTTTTTGGACGGGTGAGCGCCCAACCCAGCACACCCAGATTGGCCAGTCCCAGATAGACTGTGCTTTCCCAGGCATTGCCGGTCAGGGCGGCATAGATGCCGCTGCCATAGCGCGCCAGCAAATGGGTGGGCGGAAAGGCGATGAAGGCCGCCAGGTCGGCCACGAACATGTTGTTGCCGAGATAGTAGACCGGATTTTTCAGCCCCGACGTCGCCATCGGCAGCAGCCAGGGCATCAGCAGAGCCGTGGTTGCGGCCATACACAGTGCCGGTGCGGTCAGCGCCCAGCCGCGCGGCCACTTTGCGTTGCGCACCCGCAGATAGAGAAGATGGAAGGCCAGGAAATAGAATGCGTAGAAGAGGTAATACCAGCAGGACAGGGCGCTGAGCGCCGCCATCGCCGCTGCGACGAGCAGGTTGCGCCAGTCGCGCTGTTCGAGGGTCTTCAGATAAAACAGCACGAACAACGGCAAAAACTCGATGCCGCTGACATGGGCATGATGCATGACCTGCGCCACGTGCCAGGGATTGAAGGCGAAGATGAAGCCGGCGATCGCCCCGCCGATGTCGCGGCCTTGCACATCGCCCAGAAGATGCCGCGCCAGATAAAACATCGCCGCCGCGCCTAGCGGGAAGCTGGCCAGCAAGGTGATGTTTTGCAGCGTCACCAGGGTGGAAAAATTCGCGCCGAAAATCTTCGACAGCAGCGCCACGGCAAACACTTGCGGCCAGGCGAAGCCGGCAAAGGTGAGGGACGTGCCTTCCGGGAAACGGATCTGGCGGGTGAAGGCGAAATCGCGCCAGCCCCGCGCGGCAGCGGCATGGGCGCTGTTCCAGAAATCCTGCATATTGTCTTCGGGCGGGCCGATCAGCGCCGCGGACAGGTGCGCCAGCCAGGGCCAGAAGAAGATCACGGTCAGGGCGGTGAAGCCGCCCAGAACCAACAGCAATCGCGGCAGGGAAAGACGCCCGATCGCGCCCGTGGGCGTGTCGAGCACCGTCATTATCCGGTCCGTTTGACGTCGGCCAGAAGGTCCTGCGCCTTGTGCGCCAGCTCGGCCAACTCGTTGGGCATGTCCTCGCCCGACTTGCGCGCCCAGTCCACCAACGAGATGGCGAAAGCAGCAAGACGCGGCGCGCTGGCGATCAGGCGCGCCTGTTCTTCCATCTTGCCCGGATCCAGGTCGTATTCGGCGCCCGGCACGCGCCAGCCGCCCCATTCCGCTTCGCCGGTGACGACGATGGGATAGGTGCCCGGCACAGGATGACGGGCGCAGTCTTCGGCGGGCTGCCACTTGTTGCGGGCGCGCACCACGCGCCAGACCTGCGCATCGGCCGGCGTGGCGTCGCCCAGCGGCTCCTCGCTGAGCAATTCCTCGGCGGCGAATTCGCGGCCCAGGCCCACGTCGTAGTGAATGCGGATCGGCTCATCCAGGCCCTTGGCCCAGTGCGGCACGACATGCTCGATCAGCGCCCAGGTGCCGACCGGCTTTACATAAACCCGCTGGTTCTTGTGGAACTGCGCTTTTGCCATGACAGGATGATCCGAAAAATACCCGTCCAGCCTAGAGAAGTGCTGTTAAGTCCCGGTTAAGGCCAATG
This sequence comes from Alphaproteobacteria bacterium, assembly GCA_947373775.1. Next base: position 1,508 of record CANBZE010000228.1, on the reverse strand, counting down.
GTCGACTTCGAGCAAAACCCCTGTAAAACCGGGTCATGGAGAGCCCTTGCGTCAAAATCTGCACCTATGACCCCGGCGCCGGCCTGTGCCAGGGGTGCGGGCGGACGCTCGCGGAAATCGGGGCCTGGTTTTCGATGACGGATGCGCAGCGGCGGGCGGTGATGGAAGAATTGCCGGCGCGGCTCAAGACGGAAGCCAGCTGAGTTCGCCCGCCAGCTTCACATTTTCGCCGATGACGATGATGCAAAGCGGCGGCGCGGCTTCGGCTGCTGCTGCAAGGCCCTCCAGCGTGGTGATGATCACTTGCTGATCAGCGCGCGCCGCATTGGAAACGATGGCGCAAGGTTCGCTTGCTTTTCGTCCCGCTGCCAGCAGAGCGTCCGCGATCTCGCCCGCGAACCTGCGCGCCATGTAGAGCACCAGGGTGGGAGCGCCGTGCGACACCGCGGCCCAGTCCATTTTCGTCAGCTTGCCGTCCACGCCATGGCCGGTGATGAACGTCACGGCATGGTTGGTGTCGCGGTGGGTGACGGGAATGCCGGCATAGGCCAGGCCGCCGATCCCCGCGGTGATGCCTGGCACGATGCGGAAGTTCACACACGCGCGCGCCAGCGCCTGCGCTTCCTCGCCGCCACGCCCGAACACAAAGGGATCGCCGCCCTTCAGCCGCAGGACGCGCTTACCTTCTTTGGCCAATGTCACCAGCAGATCGGAGATTTCATCCTGCTTGCAGCTGCGCACCCCGGCGCGCTTTCCGGCATAGATTTTCTCGGCGTCCGACAGGGTGAGCAACGTTTCGTCCACCAGCGCGTCGAACAGGATGACGTCGGCCTGGGCCAGCGCCTGCAACCCCAGCGCGGTGATCAGGCCCGGATCGCCGGGACCTGCGCCCACCAGCCACACCCAGCCCTTTTCCAGTGCCGGAAGCCCCAGCTTTGTCGCAATGTCGCGTTCCATGTTCCAGCTATAACATGCGCAAAGGGCGCGAAAAATGGCTTCGGCCAAACCCATTGAGAAGCAGGGTTCGGGCGGCTAAAACCCCTTGCCCATCAAGTCAGGATGTCATGATCAAGCCCCGCAGCGACCTTGTCCCCAACACCGCCGACTATGAGAACCTGCCGCTGGTGACCGCCAACGGCTTTCGCGAATATGACGCGCGCTGGCTGTTCGGCAAGGAGATCAATCTGCTGGGCATCCAGGCGCTGGGCCTGGGGCTGGGCACCTATCTGCACGACATCGGTGTTCAGCCGAAAGTCGTCACAGGCCACGACTATCGTTCCTATTCCCTGTCCATCAAGCAGGCGCTGACCATCGGGCTGATGCGCGCCGGCTGTGAGGTGCATGACATCGGGTTGGCGCTGTCGCCGGTGGCGTATTTCGCGCAGTTCGCGCTGGATTGCCCGGCGGTGGCCATGGTCACCGCCAGCCATAACGAGAATGGCTGGACTGGCGTGAAGATGGGAGCGCAGCGTCCGCTCACCTTCGGGCCGGAAGAAATGACCCGCCTG
>CANBZE010000227.1 GCA_947373775.1 Alphaproteobacteria bacterium | reverse complement strand
GACGGGGTGCCGGAGCTGAAATGGAGTTCGACCAACGTCTATCGCGAAGATGCGGCCGGCAAGCCGATCTACGATTTCACCATCCTGGACGGCATTTTCGACGAATATAAAGCCGCCGGTGTGGTGCCGATGGTGGAACTGGGTTTCATGCCCAAGGACCTGACCAGCGGCTCGGGTGACTATCAAGTCCATTATCCCGGCCGCACCACTGCGGGTAGCGTACAGGCGCCGCCCAAGGACTATGCCAAGTGGCAGGAGCTGGTGCGGGTCGTAACAGCGCATCTGGTCCAGCGCTATGGCGCGCAGACGGTGCGCGGCTGGTATTTCGAAGTGTGGAACGAGCCGGACATCGACTACTGGCATGGCACGCCGGAACAGTATTGGAAGCTCTATGATACCGCCGTGGCCGGCGTGCGCGCGGCGCTGCCCGGCGCGCTGGTGGGCGGGCCCGCCACCACGGGCCCGGGCAATCCCAAGGCCTACAAATTTCTGGATGACTTTCTGGGCCATGTCACCGCTGCCAAGGTGCCGCTGGATTTCATTTCCTTCCATGCCAAGGGCCAGCCGCGCATCCAGAATGGCGCGGTCACGATGGGCCTGGCCAAGGAACTGAACGACGTGGACAAGGGCTTCGAGATCGTGGCCCGCCACGGCATGTCTAAGCTGCCGATCATTCTCAGCGAAGCCGATCCGGAAGGCTGCGCCGCCTGTTCCATGAAGGTCAATCCGGCCAATGGCTATCGCAACGGTACGCTGTATCCGTCTTACACCGCCGCCGCCTACAAGGGGCTGCTGGACCTGGAAGCGCGCCGCAAGGCCAACCTGATTTCCATGCTGAGCTGGTCGTTCGAGTTCGAGAACAAGGATTATTTCGAAGGGTTCCGCTCGCTTTCCACCAACACCATCGACAAGCCGGTGCTGAATTTCTTCCGCATGGCGGCTCTGATGAAGGGCACGCGCGTGTCAACCGCCAGCGACGGTGCGGTGGCGCTGGATGCGATGATGGCGAATGGCGTTGGAGCCGCGCCCGACATTGATGCACTGGCGACCGCAAAGGGCCGCGAAGCGGCGGTGATGATGTGGAATTATCATGACGAGGAAAAAACCGCCGCGTCCACGCCGGTCAGCGTTCGCGTCGCGGGCTTGCCCAAAGCGGCGCCGCGCGTGCTGGTGACCCATTACCGGATCGACGACACCCACTCCAACGCCTATACGGTGTGGAAGGCAATGGGCTCGCCGCAGAAGCCCAGCCCCGAGCAGATCGCCGAACTGAAAGCCAGGGCGGGGCTGCAGCTCCTGGAATCACCGCGCTGGATGGCGGCGGAAGGCGGTGCGGTGACGATTGCCACCGACATGCCGCGCCATGCCGTGTCGCTGATCCAGCTTAGCTGGTAGCGACGTCCATCCAGGCGCGCGACTTGTGGCTGGCCAGTTCCGCGTCCAGGATCTTCATCTGCCGCAGGCCATCGGCGAATTGCGGATAGTCCGGCGTCAGCGCCGGATCGCTGATTGAGGCGTAGAATCGCCGGTAAAGCTGCTTGTGAGTGTCGGGATAGCCTTCGGCATGGCCGCCGGGATAATCGGCAAAGGCGGCAGCTTTCCCGTCCAGCAGTGATGGGTCTTTCATCAGCACCTGGTTGGGCGCATCGCGATGGCCCAACCACAATTCCTCAGGTGTTTCCTGCCGCCAGGTGGCGCCGCCCTTGGTGCCGTAGATTTCCAGCACCAAACCGTTTTTGCGTCCGGCGGAAACCTGGCTGGCGGTCATGGCGCCGCGCGCCTTGCCCATCCTGAACAGGGTGGCGCCGAAATCCTCGGTGACGATCCTGACATCACTGGTCTCGCCAACCGTCTTGCCGGAGAATGTCTCGCCGCCGCCTTTGGGCTGCTTGCGGGTCGGGTAAAAAATCTGCAGATCGCTGCACACCGAAGAAACCTTCAACCCGGTGACATGCTCGGCCATGTCGAAGAAGTGCGAGCCGATATCGGCCATCACCCGTGACGGCCCGCTGACCTTAGGATCGACGCGCCAGTTCCAATCGGTTTCGTACAACATCCAGTCCTGGGAATAGGTGCCCTGAACCACCAATATCTCGCCAAAGGCGCCGGCCTCGCGCATGGCGCGCATCTGCTGCACCATCGGATAGAAGCGCAGATTGTGGCACAGCGCGTTGCGCAGTTTCTTTGCCGCCGCCAGCTCGGTCAGCTCGCGTGCTTGCGCGCTGGACATGGCCAGCGGCTTTTCGCACAGCACATGCTTGCCCGCTTCCAGAGCCGCTTTGGCGATGGGGAAATGGGAATCGTTCGGCGTGCAGACATGCACAGCGTCGATGGACGGATCGCGCATCACGTCCTGCCAGTCGCCCGTGCTGTTCAGCACATTGTATCCTTCGGCGGCGGCGCGCGCCTTGTCAGAACTGGTGGCGGCCACTTCCACCACATCGACATGTTCGATGCGGCGCAGCGCTTCCAGATGCACCCGGCCCATGAAGCCGGTGCCGATCACCGCGGTGCGAATGCGTTCCATCACACCCACCAGGCCGCGGCCGGCTTGTCCTTGATGATGATCTGGGCGAGCAACGCCGCCGCCTTGGTCAGACCCTCGTCAGGCGACATCAAGCTGTCTTCGTGCTCGATCGACAGCACATCGTCATAGCCATACATGCGCAAGGTGGAGATGAACTCGCTCCACCATTCGGCGCTATGGCCATAACCCACGGTGCGGAAAATCCAGGAACGGTGACGCTCGTCGGTGTAAGGCTTGGTGTCCAGCACGCCGTTGCGCTTCAGGTTGGTGGGGAACAGCTGGGTGTCCTTGGCATGGACATAATGGATTGCCTCACCCAGTTCGCGCACTGCCACGATGGGATCAATGCCCTGCCAGAACAAATGGCTGGGGTCGAGGTTGGCGCCCACCGACGGCCCGGCGATGGCGCGCAGGCGCAGCATGGTTTCGGGATTGTAGACCACAAAGCCGGGATGCATCTCGATGGCGACCTTCACGCCATGGTCGGCGGCGAACTTGCCGTGCGCCTTCCAGTAAGGCGTCACGACCTCGTCCCACTGCCAGTTCAAAATCTCCAGATATTCCGGCGGCCAGGAACAGGTCACCCAGTTGGGAAACTTGGCGCCAAAGGAATCGCCGGGGCAACCGGAGAAATCCACCACCGTCTTCACGCCCAGCTTCTCGGCCAGCAAAATGGTCTTCTTGCTGGTCTGCGCATATCTATCGGCGATGGTCTTGTCGGGATGCAGCGGGTTGCCGTGGCTGGACAGGGCGGAAATGGTGAATCCGGCGTCGGCGATCTTGCTCTTGAAAGTGGCCAGTTCCGCCGGATTGTCCAGCATGGACAGCTTGGCATGGGCGTCGCCGGGATAATTGCCAGTGCCGAACTCCACCGTGTCGATGTTCAGCGATTTGAGTTTTTTCAGCACTTGGTCCAGCGGCAGGGCCGACAGCAACGGCGTGAACACACCGACTTTCATGAAATCCTCCAAATGCCCCTTCGGCGGGGCTTAAGGTCTTGATTTCAGACCATCGGCGAGGGGAGTGCAACCCGGACCGGAACGGCCCTGCCCCCCTGCATGACGCTGTAAGCAACAGGAGCCCCGCCAAAAAGCCTCGCGCCCTTAACCCGTTTGCGCTTCAGCGCGGCCGGCTTTATCTCTTGCCGGTGAGCCAGCCTGATTTCGTCTTGTCGGTTTCCTGTCCAGACCGCCGCGGCATTGTCGCGGAGGTGACGCGTTTCCTGTTCGAGCGCAACTGCAACATCCTGGACAGCCAGCAATTCGGCGACCGCGCCAATGGCCGCTTCTTCATGCGGGTGCACGGCCTGTCGGAAGGCGGCATCGGAATTCCCTGGCTGGAAAAGGAATTCGCCGCCATCGCGCAGAAATTCGCCATGGAGGCAAAATTCTTCGATTCCAGCCGCAAGACCCGCGCCCTGATCATGGTGTCGAAGTTCGGCCACGGGTTGGTGGATCTCTTGTACCGCACCCGCATCGGCGCCATCCCGATCGAAGTGCCGCTGATCGTTTCCAACCACCGCGACTATGAAGATGTCGCGGAGGCACAAAACATTCCCTTCGTCCATCTGCCGATGACCAAGGACAACAAGGCGACGCAGGAGGCCGGGCTGGCGGCGCTGATCGACGAACACTGCATCGATCTTGTGGTGCTGGCGCGTTACATGCAGATCCTGTCGGATGATTTTTGCCGCCCGCGGCCCGGCCAGATCATCAACATCCATCACAGCTTTTTGCCCAGCTTCAAGGGCGCCAATCCCTATACCCAGGCGCATGAGCGCGGCGTCAAGCTGATCGGGGCGACGGCGCACTATGTCACCGGCGCCCTGGACGAGGGCCCCATCATCGAACAGTCGGTGGAGCGCGTCACCCACGGGCTGGGGCCGGAGGATTATGTGTCAGTCGGCCGCGACATCGAAAGCCGCACCCTGGCGCGCGCCGTCAAATGGCATTGCGAACACCGCATC
>CANBZE010000226.1 GCA_947373775.1 Alphaproteobacteria bacterium | reverse complement strand
TCCATGCCCATCGCCATTCTCAACTCCCTGTAATCGCTTGATATTTCCGATAGTGCCCCGACATCATAGCAAGATTGCGACATGTTTTTCGCGGGATGTGGGTATGCGGCGTCAAAACATTGCCGCGCTATCGCCCAATCCGGTAAGTTTCAATCCCACGGGGCCGCGGGCGGAGCCGCCCTTACTTTGAGGACAATGCCATGAAGCGCCGCCGCGTCATTTACGAAGGCAAAGCCAAGATCCTGTACGAAGGCACCGAGCCGGGCACCGTCATCCAGTATTTCAAGGACGACGCGACCGCCGGCAATGGCGCCAAGAAGGACACGATCGAGGGCAAGGGCGTCCTCAACAACCGCATCAGCGAATATCTGATGACCCAGCTGGCCGGGATCGGCGTGCCGACCCATTTCGTGCGCCGTTTGAACATGCGCGAGCAGCTGATCAAGGAAGTTGAGATCATTCCGCTGGAAGTGGTGGTGCGCAACGTCGCCGCCGGCTCCATGTCCAAGCGTCTGGGCATCGAGGAAGGCACCGCCTTGCCCCGCTCGATCATCGAATATTACTACAAGAATGACGGGCTGAACGATCCGTGGGTCAGTGAAGAACATATCACCGCCTTTGGCTGGGCCAGCCCGCAAGACCTGGACGACATGGTCAACCTGACCATCCGGGTGAACGACTTCCTCTCCGGGCTGTTCCTGGGCGCCGGCATCAAGTTGGTGGACTTCAAGCTGGAGTTCGGCAGGCTGTGGGAAAACGACTACATGCGCATCGTGCTGGCCGACGAGATCAGCCCGGACAATTGCCGGCTGTGGGACGTCACCACCAATGAGAAGATGGACAAGGACCGTTTCCGCCGCGATATGGGCGGCGTGATCGAAGCCTATAGCGAAGTCGCAAAGCGCTTGGGAATCATGCCCGAATCGGTGCAAGGCGAGAACAAAGGTCCCGTCCTCGTTCAATAGATTTTGGCAGTGAGCTCAGCCGTGAAAGCCCGCGTCTTCATTACCCTGAAAAATGGCGTCCTGGACCCCCAAGGCAAGGCCATCGGTCATGCCCTGAACGGGCTGGGCTTTGGCTCGGTCGGCGAAGTGCGCCAGGGCAAGGTGATTGATTTGGAACTGTCGGGCAGCGATGCCGCCAAGGCCAAGGAGGAGCTCAAGGCGATGTGCGAAAAGCTGCTCGCCAACACCGTGATCGAAAAATACGAGATCGAAATCAAGCAATGAAATCCGCCGTCATCGTCTTTCCCGCTTCCAACTGCGACCGCGACGCCAAGGTGGCGCTGGAGCAGATGACGGGCAAGACGCCCGCCATGGTCTGGCACCAGGACAGCGAACTGCCCGATGTCGACCTGGTGGTGCTGCCGGGCGGTTTTTCCTACGGCGATTACCTGCGCTGCGGCGCCATGGCCAGCCAGTCGGCGGTGATGCGTTCGGTCAAGGCGCATGCCGACAAGGGCGGCATGGTGCTGGGCGTGTGCAACGGCTTCCAGGTGCTGACCGAAAGCCACATGCTGCCCGGCGCCCTGATGCGCAACGCGGCGCTGAAATTCGTCTGCAAGCCGGTGGGCCTGGAAGTGCAGGAAACCCAGTCCGGCTTTACCCGTAAATATGAAAACGGCCAGCGCGTCACCTTCCCGGTGGCGCATGGCGAAGGCAGCTATTTCGCCGACGAAGACACGCTGGACCGGCTGGAAGGCGAGAACCGCGTCGCCTTCCGCTATGCCAAGGGCGAGAACCCCAATGGCGCGGCCCGCGACATCGCCGGAATCCTCAGCGAAAAACGCAACGTGTTAGGCCTGATGCCCCATCCCGAGCGGGTGGTGGATGACGTGTTGGGCGGCACTGATGGCCGCGGGCTTTTCCAAAGCCTGATCGAAGCCCTTTCTTGAGACGAGCATGACCAAGATCACGCCTGCCATGGTCAAAGAACATGGCCTGTCCGAACCCGAGTACCAGAAAATTCTCGACCTGATGGGCCGCGAACCCTCGTTCGTTGAGCTGGGCATCTTCAGTGTGATGTGGTCCGAGCATTGCTCGTACAAGTCCACCCGCGCGCACCTAAAAAAACTGCCGACCAAGGCGCCCTGGGTGATCCAGGGCCCGGGCGAAAATGCCGGCGTGATCGATATCGGCGACGGTGACGCCGCCATCTTCAAGATGGAAAGCCACAACCATCCGTCTTTCATCGAGCCCTATCAGGGCGCGGCGACCGGCGTGGGCGGCATCATGCGCGATGTCTTCACCATGGGCGCGCGCCCCATCGCCATGATGAATGCGCTGCGCTTCGGCGAGCCATCGCACCCCAAGACCCGCCACCTTGTGTCCGGCGTGGTGTCGGGCATCGGCGGTTACGGCAACTGCATGGGCGTGCCCACCGTGGGCGGCGAGGTCAATTTCCATCCCAGCTACAACGGCAACATCCTGGTCAACGCCATGTGCGTCGGCCTGGCGCGGCAGGACAAGATCTTCCTGTCGGCCGCCAAGGGCGCCGGCAATCCCGTCGTCTATATCGGCTCCAAGACGGGCCGCGACGGCATCCACGGCGCCACCATGGCCTCGGCCGAGTTTGACGATGCCTCGGAAGAAAAGCGCCCCACCGTGCAGGTCGGCGACCCCTTTACTGAAAAGCTGCTGTTGGAAGCCTGCCTGGAATTGATGGCAACCGACGCCATCATCGCCATCCAGGATATGGGCGCGGCGGGCCTGACCTCCTCGTCCGCCGAGATGGGCGACAAGGGCGGCAGCGGCATCGAGCTGGATTTGGACAAGGTGCCCCAGCGCGAAACCAACATGACCGCCTATGAGATGATGCTGTCGGAAAGCCAGGAGCGCATGCTGGCGGTCTTGAAGCCCGGCCGCGAAGCCCAGGCCGAAGCCATCTTCAAGAAGTGGGAGCTGGATTTCGCCGTCATCGGCATCACCACCGACACCAGCCGTCTTGTGGTCAAACACAAGGGCAAGATCGAAGCCGACATGCCCATTACCGCCCTGTCCGATGCGGCGCCGATCTATGAGCGCCCCTATACCGAGCGCAAGCCGCAGACCGGCGAGCCGTCTTACGACAAGTCCAGGCCGGTGCTGGCCTCGCTGAAGACCATTCTCGCTTCGCCCGACATGGCCTCGCGCCGCTGGGTTTGGGAACAGTATGACCATACCGTGATGTCTGACACGGTGCAGGTGCCGGGCGGTGACGCCGCCGTGGTGCGCATCCATGGCACGCAAAAGGCGCTGGCCATCACCACCGACGTGACGCCGCGCTATTGCAGGCCCGATCCCTTCGAAGGCGGCAAGCAGGCGGTGGCCGAAGCCTGGCGCAACCTGACCGCCGTGGGCGCGCTGCCGCTGGCCGTCACCGACAACCTGAATTACGGCAATCCACAAAAGCCCGAGATCATGTGGGAAATCGTGGCCGGCATTGACGGCATCGGCGCCGCCTGCCGGGCGCTGGACTTCCCGGTCATCGGCGGCAACTGCTCGCTGTACAATGAGACCAATGGCGAAGGCATCCTGCCTACCCCCGCGATCGGCGCCGTCGGCCTGATGAAGGACGTGACCAAGATGGCCACCGTCGCGTTCAAGCGCGCCGGCGATGTTATCATCCTGATCGGCGAGACCAAGGGCCATCTGGGCCAGTCCATCTACCTTCGCGAAATCGAAGGCCGCGAAGAAGGGGCCAGCCCCAAGGTCGATCTGGCTGTCGAAAAAAAGCATGGCGACTTCGTGCGCGGGCTGATCGAAGCCGGGCGCGTCGATACCGTGCATGACGTGTCAGACGGCGGTCTGCTGGTGACGATTGCCGAAATGGCGATGCCGCGCGGCATCGGCGCTTCGGTCGGCATTGCCGGCTTGCCCGATGCCGTCCCGTTCTGGTTCGGCGAGGACCAGGCGCGCTATGTCGTCGCCGCGCCGTTTGCCGAAGCCGAGAAGATCGTGGCGGAAGCCCGCGCCGCTTTCATTACCGTGGCCGAGCTGGGCAAGACCGGCGGCGATCATGTAACCCTGGACAGCAAGGACAGCGTTTCGATCGCGGACCTGAAGGCCGGTTTCGAAAGCTGGTTCCCAAATTTCATGTCGGGCGAAGAAATCCCGGTTACGAACTAAGGATTGATGCCATGGGAATGAAGGGCAATGAAATCGAGAAGTTCATCAAGGACGCGTTTCCCGACGCGGATATCGAGATGAAGGACCTGGCCGGTGACGACAATCACTGGGCCGCCGTGGTCACGTCATCCGCCTTCAAGGGCAAGACCCGCGTCGCCCAGCACCAGATGGTCTATGCGGCGCTGAAGGGCAACATGGGCGGCGTGCTGCATGCCCTGCAGCTGACCACCGTGGCGAAAGACTAGAACAAGTCGCCCCAACCCAGTTTGCGTAAGCGGCGATACGCGTCCTTGTCGCGGGACGCCAGGAACTGCGCCCGCAAACCATTTTCATCACACAGCTTGAAAGTCAGGCCGGGCTTGGTTTCCAGCGGCGGGGCCAGGATACGCGCGCCATCGCTGAGTTTTTC
>CANBZE010000225.1 GCA_947373775.1 Alphaproteobacteria bacterium | reverse complement strand
ATGGAGTTCATGGACCGCCAATGCGCCGAGGCGGTGGAAGCCTATAACGCGCCCGGCTATCCGAAAGGCGCCGCCGCGATCCTGATCATTGATGCCGACGGGGTCGAAGCCGATGTCGCCGACACCATGGCGCGGCTGGCCGCGGTGGTGGCGCGGATCGGCGGCACCAGCGAGGAAGCGACCGACGAGGCCCAGCGCGCCCGGATGTGGTCGGGGCGCAAGGCCGCCTTCGCCGCCATGGGCAAGCTGGCGCCGGACATGATCTGCATGGACGGCACCATCCCGCGCCATGCGCTTCCGTACGTGCTCGATGAGATGGCCAAGCTGTCGGAAAAGTACCAGCTGGGTTTCTGCAACGTGTTCCATGCTGGTGACGGCAACCTGCACCCGCTGATCATCTTCGACATCATGAAGCCTGGTGAGTTCGAGCGGGCCGAGGAATTCGGCGCCGATATCCTGCGCCTGTGCGTCAAGGTCGGCGGCGTGCTGTCCGGCGAACATGGCGTGGGCGTGGAAAAGCGCGACCTGATGACGGACATGTTCACGCCGGAAGAACTGGCGCTGCAGGGCCGGGTGAAGTGTGCCTTTGACGCCGGTGGCCTGTTCAATCCTGGCAAGGTGTTTCCCATGCTGTCGGCCTGCGTGGAGCAGGGGCACATCCATGTTCACGGCGCCCAGCTGCCGCATCCGCATCTGCCGCGCTACTGATGGAAAAGGCAGTCAACGAATCCCAGGTTGCCGATTTCGTGCGCGAGGCGCGCGAAAGCAAAGCGCCGTTCGAGATCGTGGCCGGCGGTACTCGCCGCGCGGTGGGCAGGCCCCTCGTCAATTCAAATGGGGCGAATTTGCCGTTGCTGGATGTCTCGGGCCTGTCGGGGATCATCAAGTATGAGCCGGCGGAGCTGATCATCACCGCCGCGCCCGCGACGCCGCTGACCGAGATCGCCGCCGTGCTGGGCGAAAAGAACCAGCGCCTGGGTTTTGATCCCGCCGACTGGTCACAGCTTTTGGGCTCCAATGGCGTCGCCACTTTGGGCGGCGCCGCCTCGGCCGATGCCAGCGGCTCCGGCCGCCTGCGGCACGGCGCGGCGCGGGATTCGCTGCTGGCCTTCCGCGCCGTCAACGGCTTGGGCGAACCCTATCGCGGCGGCGCCAAGGTGGTGAAGAACGTCACCGGCTTTGATCTGCCCAAGCTGGTCTGTGGCGCTTATGGCACCCTGTCGGTGCTGACCGAGCTGACGTTTCGCGTCTTTCCCAGGCCGCAATTCTTTGCCGTGTTGTGCCTGTCCGATATCACGCCCGAGGTTGGCTTCGCTGCCCTGCGCGAGATCGCGCACAGCGCGCTGGAGCCGGCGGGCTTGGCCTATCTTCCCGGCAGCATGATGCCGAATGCCGGACAGGGCGCGGCGCTGATCCGGCTGGAAGGTGCGGCCAAGCCGCTGGAAGAAAAGCTCGCCATGGCGCACGGCCTGCTTGGCAATGTCGCCAGCCGCATCGACAGCGATCCCTTTGCCGCCATCGGCAGCGGTGAGAAATTCGCCGATCTGCCGGGCCACGTTTGGCGGGTGATGATCGCGCCGTCGGATGCGCCGCGCGTGGTCAGGGAACTGAATCTCCAGCACTGGCTGGGCGACTGGGCCGGCGGCGTGATCTGGGCGGCGGCGCCCGCACACGATGCCGCGCGCGTCCGCGCCATTGCCGCGTCCGTCAAAGGCCAGGCCATGTTGCTGCGCGCTTCCACGGATGCCCGCGCTGCGCTCGGCCTGTATGCGCCGCAGCCCAAGGCGCTGGCCGATGTGAACCGCGCGGTCAAAGCCGCCTTCGATCCCTTGTCCTTGTTCAATCCGGGAAGATTGGCATGAAACTCGCCTTCACCCCGCAGCAGCTCGCCGATCCGCAAGTCGGTCCCGCCGCCGCCGCCGTGCGCCGCTGCGTCCATTGCGGTATCTGCACCGCCACCTGTCCCACCTATGTGCTGCTGGGCGACGAACGCGACAGCCCGCGCGGCCGCATCGTCTTGATGAAGGACATGCTGGAAAAAGGCGGCGCCCCGACGAAAGAACAGGTCCATCACATCGACCGCTGCCTGTCTTGTTTGAACTGCAAGACGGCGTGTCCCTCCAGCGTCAATTACCAGCGGTTGGTGGACCAGGCACGCAGCCACATCCAGGAACATTATCGCCGCCCGCTGGGCGACCGACTGCTGCGCTGGATGATCGCCAAGGTGATGACCCGCCCCGCGCTGGTGCGGATTGGGTTGCTGCTCACCAAGATCGGCGCGCCCATCGTAATGCTGATACCAGGCCGGCTGGGCGCCATGGCGCGCATCGGCCTGTCCGCCAAACCGCAAGGGCCTGAGCCCACGCATTTCCCCAAGCCCGCGGTCGTCAAACAGCGCATCGCCATCATGCCCGGCTGCGTGCAGGGGGCCTTAGCGCCGCAGATCGACGGCGCGGTGGGCCGGGTGCTGGCGCGGCGCGGCATCGAGCTGGTGGCGCTGGACGGCGCCGGCTGTTGCGGCGCGCTGCCCCATCACATGGGCCGCGAGCACGACTCCCAGGAATGGGCCAAGAAGGCGATCATCGCCTACGAGCAGGGCCAGTATGACGGGGTGCTGATCACCGCCACCGGCTGCTCGTCGCAATTGAAGGATTATGCCCACCAGTTCGCCGGTGATCCGGTGTGGGAGAAGCGCGCCGCCAAGTTCGCCGCCGCCGCCTATGACTTTGCCGAACTGTGCACGCCCATGACCGTGACCCCGCCGCGCACCTTGCGTGTTGCCTATCATCCCGCCTGCAGCCTTCAGAACAGCCTGAAGCTGAACGGGGTGGGCGAGGCGATGCTGGAAGCGGCCGGCTTCATCGTCACCCCCTTTGCCGAAAGCCATCTCTGCTGCGGTTCGGCCGGCACCTATTCCATCCTGCAGCCGGAACTGTCGGGCCAGCTGCGCGCCCGCAAGCTGAGCAACATCGCGGCGGCGGAACCGGATGTGCTGGTCAGCGGCAATATCGGCTGCCTGCAGCACCTGGCGGCGGGGGCGGGCAAGCTGCAGCCCATCCTGCACCTGGCGGAACTGCTGGATTGGGCCGAAAGCGGCGTCAAACCGGCCAATCTGGAATTGCCGGAAAAGGCGCACTAAGCTGGCGGCCATGCGCTCCGCCCTTGTCCTGTCCCTGCTGTTGATTGGTGGCTCGGCCCTTCTTGATTCAAGTTGGGCCGCGCCGGCCGCACCCGCGCCGGTGCCGGAAACCAAGAATGTCACCAGCCTGGAACAGCTTTTCGCCCAGCTCAAAAAGGCGGAAAATCCCGAAGACGCGCATCCCATCGAGCAGAAGCTGATCGCCATGTTCCGCGCCTCGGGCAGTCCCAGCGTCGATCTGCTGATGATCCGCGCCAACGCGGCGCTGGCCACGGCCGACAACAAGACCGCCAAGAAATTGCTGGAAGCGGTCACCAACATCGCGCCCACCTATGCCGAAGGCTGGCATGCCCGGGCCGGGATGGAGCAAGCGGACGGTGACGACACCGCCGCCCTGGTGTCTTTGCAGAAAGTCGTGCTGCTCAACCCGCGCAATTTCAACGCGCTCAATGAACTGGGCGACATGCTGCAGGATTATGGCGACAAGGCCGGGGCGCTGAAGCTGTACCGCCGCGCCCTGGACCTGGATCCGCAACTGGAAGGCGCGACCCACAAGATTCGCGAACTGACCCAGAGCGTCGAGGGACGGGATATCTAGAGCGATGCGCTGGATGATCGCCGCCCTTCTGTTGACGGCGGCGCAAGCGAGCGCCGCGCCGTCCTATATGGTCGGCACCTGGTTCGGGCATGGCCAGCCCGACGACAAGTCCGCCATGTATATCGACCGCATGCGCGCCGACGGCACCTGGCGCGGCGAATATCGCGTCTGTCTCAAGGGCAAGCCGCGCGACCAGATCCAGGAAGGCCGCTGGGCGCTGGCCGGCGACATCCTCACCCTGGGCGTGGAAACCGTGGGCGGCCAGTTCTGGCCTCGCACCGACACCTACAAAATCCTGGAACACAGCGCCAAGACGCAGAAATATCTCAGCCTGGGCTACAAGTTCACCTACACGCCCCAGCGCGTCGCCGACGACTTCAAAATGCCGAGCTGCGACCTGACAAGTTAATCCTCGTCCGTCACAAACGCCACGCGCAGCATGTTGGTGGCGCCAGTGGTGCCCAGCGGTACGCCGGCGGTGATGACGATGCGTTCGCCCGCCTGGGCAAAACCTTCCTGGCGCGCGATCTGGCTGGCGCGCTTTACCATGTCGTCGAAGTCGCGAATGTCCTCAGTGATGACGCTGTGGGTGCCCCAGACCAGGCACAACCGCCGCGCCGTCTCAATGCTGGGCGTGGGGGCGATGATCGGCGCCTGGCTGCGCTCGCGCGCCGCGCGCATGGCGGTGATGCCCGACTTGGTCCAGCACACGATGGCGCGCGCTTCGATGGTCTGGGTGACTTCATGTACCGCCGCCATGATGGCGTCGGGCGTGGTCTTTTCCGG
>CANBZE010000224.1 GCA_947373775.1 Alphaproteobacteria bacterium | reverse complement strand
GCCGCCATCGGGACGGTTGAAGATCCAGGACCTCGGATCGGGCCCGCCATTGCTGGCGGTGGCGGGCATGGCCTGCAGCAACTCGGTGCGCCGCGGATCGGGATAGAGGCCATAACGCGAGAACATTTCGTCACGATAGGTCCAAGTCTGCACGCCGTTGAGAACGGGGTGGCGCACCGGCAGGGGTGACACGGTCCAGGTGTCGACAGGATTGTGCGAGGAATAGGGCAGCCAGTTGCCGCCGAACCAGTCCATCAGGAAGCGCTTGCCGACCCAGTTGTCCACCCACATGGTGTAGTGGAAGATCGCAAGGCCCATCTTCCGCTGCTTGATCACCGCATCAAGCTTGTTCAGCCAGTCGGTATGCTCCGCATCATAGGTGCGTCCGTCGGTATCCTGGTCCTGCGGGAAAAGGATGCCCGTCTCTCTCTTGAGCCAGGCGCCATTGCCGAAGACCACCAGGGCGTCGGCATCGTCCAGTTCGCTGATGTCGCGCGGCGGCTTGGTGACGACCTTCACCAGGGTCTTGATGCCCCTGATGTTGGTGGCGTGTTCCAGCTGCCAGGCATGTTCGGTCTGGTCGCGCTCATACTCATGCCGGCCGGGCGCGCCATGCTCCTTGGGTCCCGCCCAGAAAATGATCTTCTTCACCCGTGCCGGGCCTTGCGCTCTGGCGCCATCAAGACGGGCGATGGAACCAGCAGCGCCCAGCAGGATCGCCAGCGCCAGGGCGGCGCGGCCTGCCGTCTTCCAGAAGCTTTGCATCGTTTGTCTCCCCGCGTTGAAGCGGTGGCGAAGGCCGTTTCTTCGCCGCCCTTATTTCTTTGAGGACTGCGCGCGCAGATCCAGGAATTCCTGGATGGCGGCGTGGTTCACCGGCAGCTTGTCGATATTGTCCTTCATCCATTGGGTGAAGTCGGCTTCGATTTCCGGGGTCCAGCCGCGGTCGATCTGGCCGGCGGTGTATTTCTGCTCCTTCAGGCGCAGATGCCCGAAAATATCGCGCAACCGGGTGCGCTCGGATTCCTGCACCACCCGCATGGCCAGTTGCGGCGGGATGAAGATCACGCCGCCGTCGCGACCCAACACCACATCGCCCGGCATCACTGCCGCATGGCCGATGCGGGTGGGGCTGTTGATGGAGGTCATGGTGGAGTTGAGCGGACGGCCCTCATCGCCGATGCGGCCGAAATGATGCGATGGGTCATAGGCGCGATAGAAAGCGATGAAATTGGGCAGCTCGCGCAAGCCATTGATGTCGCGCACCGCTCCGTCATAAACGATGCCGTTGCCGGAGCGGGCATAGATGGCGTTGCCGACATTGTCGCCGATGGAGGGTCCGTCCACCTTCAATCCGAAATGATCACTGACATAGACATCGCGCTGCTGCAGCATGTCTACCGGCCAGGCATTGGGTCCGCCTTTGCGCCCCTCCACCTTGCCGTCGGCCTCGATCACTTTCTGCAAATCCAGGCGCCCGGGAATCCAGCTCGAGGTGAGGGCGCGGCCGATCAGAATCTTGTCGGGATAAAGGGTGGCCCAGCCGTCCTCATACTGATGCTCATAGCCGGCATAGCGCAGGGTGGCCCAGGCTTCCTCCAGGGTGACGCTTTTCATGCGGTCCAGGATGGCGTCCGGCACCTTGGGCCGGCCATCGGCGAAGCGTTCGCCCTTCCATTCCGGCGTGTCATGGATGACTTCGGCGGGACTGAGGAAACCCTCATGCGCCCAAGCAGGCGTCAAGGCCGGTGTTGCAAGTGCGAAGACAATGGCGGTCGTGCGTGCCAGATTTTTCATGGTCATTTCCCCAATCATCCCAATGAGGAATAATCTCATCAGAGCGCACCACGGCAAGTAAAATCGTTAGCGCTAACAAGCCTGCCATGCTTT
Organism: Alphaproteobacteria bacterium; assembly: GCA_947373775.1. The sequence continues at coordinate 2,637 of CANBZE010000224.1, read as the reverse complement.
AGTTTGCGCCAGGGGAGGGACTGATGGATCGCCGCTCTTTTGTGGGCGCGGCTTTTTATGCCGCGCTGATGGCTGACGCCAAGGCGGCCGGCACCAGCCGCGTGCCCAAGCTCAGGATTCGCGAAGTGCGCGCCATCCGGCTGCGGAACGGATTCAACAGCCGCTTCGTGCGCGTCTATACCGAGGAGGGGCTGACCGGCACCGGCGAGTGCGTGGACTCCGTCGGCACCGAATACATCATCAACAACAATTTCAACGTGATGCTGAAGGGGCGCGATCCGCTCGACATCCAGGGAATCCTGGCGGACTTCTGGGGCTATCACAAAGTCAATCTGGGCGGTGCGCCGTCGGTGATGTTCGTGCATGGCCAAGGCGGGCCGTACCTGACCGCCGTCAGCGGCGTGGAAATGGCGCTGTGGGACCTGGCGGGCAAGGCGTTCGGCCTTCCCATCCATCATCTGATGGGCGGCAAGATGCGGGACCGCGTGCCGGTCTATCTGCATGCCGCCAACCCCACCATCGCGCGCAAGGTGCTGGACCAGACCAAGACCAAGGTGATCAAGGTGGGGCTGGATTATTCCGACGATAGCTGGTCGATCAAGAAAGGCTATGAGCCGACACGGCCCTATCATCTGCACATGACCAACAATCAGGTGGATGACGTGGTCAATTTCTTTGCCGGCTTCCGCAAGGAACTGGGCAAAGATGTCGAGATCGGGCTGGAATGCCACGCTCATTACGATACCGAGACCGGCATCCAGATCTGCAACCAGATCGAGCCTTATCGCCCGTTATGGGTCGAGGAGCCGGTGCCCAGCGACAATGTCGAGTCCATGCTGCGCATTCGCAACAATACGCGCGTGCCGATCGCGGCGGGTGAGAATATCTATACCCGCTACGGCTTTCGCCCCTTTTTGGAAAAACAGGCGCTTTCCATCCTGCAGCCGGACTTCACCAAGACCGGCGGGCTGATGGAGGGGCTGAAGATCGCCGCCATGGCGGAGACTTACAATGTGCCCCTGGCGCCGCATGGGGTTTGCACGCCGCTGGGCACCTTGGGCATCACCCATGTCTGCGCTGTGATTCCCAATCTGCTGGTGCAGGAATTCACCCAGTATCAGGAAAAGAATTTCACCGAATTGTGCGAGCCGGTGAAACTGGATGCCGAAGGCTTTCTGCCGGTCCCCGATGCGCCGGGCATCGGCATCAGCCTGAACGAGGCCGCAGTGAAGGAACGGCTGGACCCGGAATTCAGGATGCTGTGACGCAGATTCCGTGGAAAGAACGATCTCCCATGTTCTCGAACAGATCGATGGAAGCCGAAGGATGAAACGCCGGCAATTTCTGGGTGCTACCGCTGCAACCATGGCTGCCCTGGGCGCCCATGGCGAGGCCATCGCGGCAAGCCGGCGCAAGCCCAATTTCATCATCATTCTCTGCGATGACCTGGGCTGGGGCGATATCGAGCCGGAAGGCGGAAAGACCATCCGCACCCCGAATCTCAATCGCATGGCGGCAGAAGGAAATGTTCTGACCGATTACTATGCGCCGCAGAATATCTGTACGCCCTCCCGCGCGGGCTTGCTGACCGGGCGCTACGCGATCCGCACCGGCCTGGGCTATAGCGTGATTTTGCCGAACGATGATCGGCGCCTGCCGCTTTCAGAGGTGACGATTCCGGCGGCGCTCAAGCCGGCGGGCTATGTCAGCGCGCTGTTCGGCAAATGGCACCTGGGTCATACAGGTCCCACCTGGCAACCGACCCGCCATGGTTTCGATCAATTCTTCGGCCTGCAATACAGCCACGACATGAAGCCGTTGGCGCTGTACACCGATAACGGTCCGGATCAGGAGCCGACGCGCGAAGAGGTCATTGAAGATCAACTGCAGCAGCGATTCTACGCCGCGGCTGAAAAGTTCATCACCGATCACGCGGACCACCCATTCTTTGTCGAACTTGCACTGAGCGCGCCGCATCTGCCGAACTACCCCGATGCGCGATTCCGCGACAAGACCATGCAGGGCGCCTATGCCGACACGGTCACGGAAATCGACGCGATTGTCGGACGCCTGATGGCGCGTTTGAAGGCGCTGGACATTGATCGCGACACGCTGGTGATATTCACCTCCGATAATGGCCCCTGGTATGAAGGCTCGACCGGAGGCCTGCGTGATCGCAAGGGCGGCGCGGCCTATGACGGCGGCTACCGCGTGCCCTGCATTGCCCGCCAGCCCGGGGTCGTAAAATCCGGACTGCGCACCCATTCCATCGCGATGGGAATTGATTTCCTGCCGACCTTATGTGCGATGGCGGGCGTGCCCAATCCGGCAGGCGTCGAACTCGATGGCCGGGACATTTCGGCGCTGCTGACCCGGGGTGCGGCATCGCCGCATGACCAACTGGTGCTGTTCAATGACGAGGATGTCGTGGCGATCCGTACGCAGCGGTGGAAGTATGCCACCCGTTCCTATTACCATGGCTCCCTGGCTTCGACGGAAAATGTCGGCTATCCGCAACTGTTCGACGTCAGCAAGGATATTTCCGAGAGCTACAGCCTTGCCAAGGTCCAGCCGGCGGCTCTTGCGGACATGCAGGCGCGGATGGAAGCCGCCCGCGCCCGGTTTGGACCTTTGAAA
>CANBZE010000223.1 GCA_947373775.1 Alphaproteobacteria bacterium | reverse complement strand
AACGACAAGGCGGTGGTGGACAGGATGGTTCCGGTGCTGAAACAAGCTTTTGGCGAGCACAGCCAGGAAGCGCAGACGTTTGTCTATGCCAGCGAGGATTTTTCGGAATTCCTGCGGGCTGGTGTTCCGGGCGCCTTGGTGATCCTGGGCGCTACCGACCCCGCTATCATCTCGGCAGCCAAGGCAAAAGGCGAGGAAGTGCCGGGGAACCACTCGCCCTATTTCGCACCCAAACCGGAGCCGACCATCAAGACGGGTGTCGAAGCCATGACCCTGATGGTCATGAACCTGACGCCGAAAATCTGACGCAGCTTATTCGACGGTAACAGATTTCGCAAGGTTGCGTGGCTGATCCACATCCGTGCCTTTTGCGATGGCTGCGTAATAAGCCAGCAGCTGCACCGGGATGGCATAGATCAGCGGGGTGATGAAGCTGTTGGTGGTGGGCACCTCGATCGAGGCCCACACCTTGCCGGCCTTGGCGATGCCGTCCTTGTCGGAAATCAGCAGCACCTTGCCGCCGCGCGCCATCACTTCCTGCATGTTGGAAATGGTCTTCTCGAAATGGGCGTCATGCGGGGCGATAACGATGATCGGCACCGCTTCGTCGATCAGGGCGATGGGACCATGCTTCATCTCGCCGGCAGCATAGCCTTCGGCATGGATGTAGCTGATCTCTTTCAGCTTCAGCGCCCCTTCCAGCGCCAGCGGATAGCTGGCGCCGCGGCCCATATAAAGAACGTCGCGCGCCTTGGCGATTTCCTCGCCCAGTATCTTGATCGCCGGTTCCTGCTTTAAAAATTCCGCCATGTGGCGCGGCGCTTCCAGCAGCGAGGCGCACAGATTCTTCTCTTCGCCCTTGGAAATGGTGCGGCGCGCTTCGGCCGCCGCGATGGCGAAACAGGCCAGCGCCGCCAGCTGGCAGGTGAAGGCCTTGGTCGAGGCGACGCCGATTTCCGGCCCGGCATAGGTGGGCAGCACGATGTCGGCTTCGCGCGCGATGCTGGACTCGGCGACATTCACAATCGCGATGGTGGTCTGGCCCTTGGCCTTGGCTTCGCGCAGCGCGGCCAAAGTGTCGGCGGTTTCGCCCGACTGGGACACGAACAAAGCCGCGCCATTCTCCGGATAGACCGGATCGCGGTAACGCAGCTCCGACGCCACATCGGTTTCCACCGACATGCGCGCCAGCTTCTCGAACCAGTATTTGCCGACCAGGCCGGCGTAATAGGCGGTGCCGCAGGCCGAGATGGTCAGGCGCGACGCCTTGACCAGCGCGTCGCGCAGGCCCTTGCCCTGGCGGCGCACGTCCGGGCCGGCGGGATCCAGGTAATGCGCCAGGGTGTGGCCCACCACTTCGGGCTGCTCATGGATTTCCTTGGCCATGAAATGATTGTGGCCGGCCTTGTCCACCAGCGCAGCGCTGGCCGAGGTGATCTTGATCTCACGGTTGGCGGGGCGGCCCTCGCCGTCGAAGATCGCGACCTGGGCGCCGCGGATCACCACGACATCGCCCTCTTCCAGATAGGCGACCTTGTTGGTGAAAGGCGCCAGCGCGAAAGCGTCCGAGCCGATATAGGCTTCGGTGTCGGCATAGCCCACCGCCAGCGGCGCGCCGCGGCGCGCGCCGACCAACAAGCCGTCATGGTCCTTGAAGATCATGGCGATGGAATAGGCGCCGGTCAGGCGCGCCACCGCCTTCTTGGCGGCCGCATCAGGCGCAAGCCCCTCGCTCATCAGCTGGGTGACCAGGTGGGCGGCGGTCTCGCTGTCGGTTTCGGATTCGAATTTGTGGCCCTTGGCGGTCAGTTCGGCCTTCAGCTCGCGGAAATTCTCGATGATGCCGTTGTGCACGATGGCGACCTGCGCCGTGGCATGGGGATGGGCGTTGGCCTCGGTCGGCGCGCCATGCGTCGCCCAGCGGGTGTGACCGATGCCGGTATGGCCGTGCAACGGCTTGTCCTGCAGCACCGCGCCCAGCATGTTGAGCTTGCCCGGCGCGCGGCGGCGATCGATGGCGCCGTGATCCAGGGTGGCGATGCCCGCCGAGTCATAGCCGCGATATTCCAGGCGCTTGAGCGCTTCCAGGATGACCGGAGCCACGTCGCGCGTACCCGCGATGCCGACAATGCCGCACATTATTTCTGCTCCAGTTTCTTCTTGTCACGGAAGGCTTTCGCCCAGCCCGCTTTCTGGGTCTGCGCCCCGCGCGCAATCGCCAGTGCATCGGCTTCCACATCTTGCGTGATAACCGAGCCAGCGGCCGTGATCGCGCCGTCACCGATCTTGACCGGCGCCACCAGCGCGGTGTCCGAACCGATAAAGGCGCCGGCGCCGATCTCGGTGATCGACTTGGTAAAGCCGTCATAATTGCAGGTGATGGTACCGGCCCCGATATTGGCGCCCGCCCCCACCCGCGCATCGCCCAGATAGGTGAGATGGTTGGCCTTGGCCCCCGTCCCGATCACCGCATTCTTCACTTCCACGAAATTGCCGATATGGGCGTTCTCGCCGATCACCGCGCCGGGGCGCAGGCGCGCGAAGGGACCGATGATGGCGCCGGACGCGACAGCAGCGCCTTCCAGGTGCGAATGGCTGCGGATACGCGCGCCGGTCCTGATCGTCACGCCGGGGCCGAACACCACAAAGGGTTCGATCTCCACGTCATTCTCCACCACCGTGTCATGGGCGAAGAACACCGTCTCGGGTGCCTGCATGGTGACGCCATCGGCCAGCAGGCGCCCCCGAACGCGGTCCTGGAACTTGCGTTCGGCATCGGCCAGTTCGGCGCGGCTGTTGACGCCGGAGACCGAAACTTCGTCGGCCACCGCGATGGCGCATTTGACGCCGTCGGTGCGCGCGATGCTGGGCACGTCGGTGAGGTAATATTCCTTTTGCGCATTGTCGTTCTTCAGCGCCGACGCCCAATGGAAGAATTTCTTCGCGTCGGCCGCATAGCAGCCGGCGTTGCACAACCCGATGGAGCGTTCGGCGTCCGACGCGTCCTTGAACTCGACGATGCGGTTCAGGAACCCGTCCGGCGTCATCAGCACCCGGCCATAGGCGGCAGGATCGTCCGGCTCGAAGGCCAGCATGGCCAGGCCGGTGCGCGCCTGCGCGCGCAAGCAGTCGGCGATCACTTCGCCGGTGACCAGCGGCATGTCGCCATTGACGATTAAAAGCGTGCCGGAAAAATCCGCCAGCGCGTCTTTGGCGCAAGCCGCAGCATGGCCGGTGCCCAGTTGCTTGTCCTGGATGGCGCTGTCGGCGCCCATCGTCCTGGCGTAATCGCGCACATCGGCGCCGGCGGGCGAAGTCACCACCACGATGCGCTCGACCCCTGCGCCCCGCAGCGCGCCAATGACATGGCCCAGCAGCGGCAGCCCGGCCACCTTGTGCAGCACCTTGGGAGCTGCGGATTTCATCCGCGTTCCCTGGCCCGCAGCCAGCACAATTGCAGCCTTCGACATGATGCTCCGGTAGGCTCTGTCAGGAAAAAGGTGAAATGACGTTTTGCAACGCTATATTGCCTTGATTCTGGCCGCAAAACCTTACCGAAAGCCCGCGCCTTGCCCCCTGCCCTGATTTTCGACCTGGACGGCACCCTGGCCGACACCGCCCCCGACCTTCTGGGGGCGACCAATGCCGTGCTGGCGGCCCGGGAGCGGCCTTTGCTGGACCTGGGGCACCTGCGGCACATGGTGGGGTTTGGCGCGCATGCGCTGATCGGCCAGGCAATGGAGGCCAGTGGGGCGCCCGTGACCGAAGAACAGATGCCGGCGCTGACCGACATCTTCATCGCCCATTACACCACCCATATCGCCGACGGCACGCGGCTGTTTCCCGGCGTGACGCAGACCTTGGCATCGCTGAAAGCGGGCGGCGCGCGGCTGGGCGTGCTGACCAACAAGCCGCAAAGTCTGACCGACCTGTTGTTGCCCCAACTGGAATTGGAAGGCGTATTCGCCGCCGTCTATGGCGCAGGGCGCAAGACCTATACCAAGCCGGACCCGCGCATCTTCCATGATGTGGTCGAGGACTGCGGCGGCGGACCGGCGGTGATGATCGGGGATTCCATCACCGACCTGAACACCGCCCGCGCCGCGGGGGTACCTTGCATCCTGATGTCGTACGGCTTTACGCCGGTGCCGGCCAAAGACCTTGGCGCCGACCTGGTGCTGGATGATTTCGCGCATTTACCGCAGGCCTTGCGCGACCTGAAGCTGCTTTAGAGTTCCCAGGTCGTGCCGGGCGCAACCGCCGCCGGCACGGCGCCCCACACCATGGCGCTGGACTTCACTAGGCGCGACACGCGCTCCAGCAAGACATCGGGATTGAACGGCTTGACCATGTAATCGTTGGCGCCGCCGCTCATGGCGGCCACCACCGTCTCGGCATCGCGTTCGCCGGTCAGCATCATCACCGGCAGATTGGCCATGCGCGGATCGGACTTGATCTTGCTGAGCGCCGACAGGCCGCCGCCGCCGGGCATCTGCACATCCAGGATCACCGCCACCGGCTCCTGCGCGCGCACCATGGCCAGCGCCGCCAC
>CANBZE010000222.1 GCA_947373775.1 Alphaproteobacteria bacterium | reverse complement strand
GACAAGCAGCCCATGCACATCCCGGTGCGCATCGGCCTGGTGGGCAAAGGCGGCGCGCATCTGCCCCTGACCCTGGACGGCGAGAACCATGCCGGCCCCACGACCCGCGTGCTGGAGCTGACCGAAAATTTTCAGCGTTTCACTTTCACCGGCATCACCGAAGAACCGCTCCTGTCCCTGGGCCGCGATTTCTCCGCGCCCGCCATCTTCCGAACCCCGCATGGCCGCCACGACCGCGCCACGTTGATGGGCAAGGACAGCGACGCCTTTAATCGCTGGGAAGCCGGCCAGATCCTGGCCGCCGAAATCATGCTGGAAGTGGCGGGCCAAGCACGAAGGGAGGCGCGTAGCGACGCCAATACCGATTACATCACCGCCATCGGCGACGTGCTGGCCGGCGCCGAGAATGATCCGGCCTTCGCCGCCCAGATGCTGATGCCGCCCACCGAAAGCGAACTGGCGGCCAAGAAAGCGCCGGTGGACCCGATCGGCATCAACACCGCGCGGACGGCGCTGGTGCGCGCCGTGGCGCTGGCGCACCGCGATCGGCTGGCCCAGCTTTATGAATATATGCGCGATGCCGGCGACTTCAGCCCCGATTCCACATCCGCCGGCCGCCGGGCACTGCGCAACGCCGCCCTGCGCTATCTCACCGCCGCCGATGATGAGGCCGCGGCGGGGCTTGCCGAAGCGCACTATCGCAGCGCCACCAACATGACCGACATGATCGCGGGGCTGGCGGCGCTGACCCGCATGGAGTCGCCCCTGCGCGACAACGCCTTCACCCACTTCCATGACCGCTTCAAGAATGACCCGCTGGTGCTGGACAAGTGGATGAGCCTGCAGGCCGCCTCGCCCCTGCCCGAAACCATCACCGCGGTGCGCGAGCTGATGAAGCACCCGGCCTTCGACATCAAGAATCCCAACCGGGTGCGCGCCCTGGTCGGCGCCTTCAGCGTCAATCACCTGCGCTTCCACAGCGCGGACGGCGCCGGCTACCGGCTGGTAGGCGAAGTCATCCGCACCCTGGACCCGATGAACCCGCAGGTGGCGGCCCGCATGGCCGGGGCTTTCGAAAGCTGGCGCCGCTACGATCCGGCCCGGCAGGAGATGATGCAGGGCGAACTCAAGACCATCCGCGATCTGCCGGGCATCTCGCCCAACCTGTTCGAGGTCGCCGGGAAGATGCTCGGCTAAATTTGCCCCCTCCCCCTTCGCAGCGCAGGCGCTGCTACGGGCACCTCCCCCATTTGTGCTTCGCACATGGGGGAGGAGGAGTTCCTGAGTCCTCCACTGATTCGGATGGCACGACTCTCTATTAACTAGGTGACGCGGGAGTCGCCGATTCCCATACTGATCCAAGCGCGAATCACCGCGCATGGTGGGGATCATGGCCGAGGCGGTACTGCGCCTGTGGACCGGGCTGGACGGGGCTACCGTTCAGGGCCGCTCCTTTGTGCGCCGCGCCACGCGCGATGTCCGCTTCATCGTCCCCATCTGCATCATCCTGATCTGCGGCAGCTTCGCCGCCGCCGCCCTGCTCCAGATGCGGATGGACCGCGGCCGGGCGCTGGCCCAGGCCGCCAGCTTCGAGCGTGCCCGCATCGTCGAAGTGGCCACCGGGGCGGCCCAGACCCTGGACCGCTATGCCCGCATGGGCGCGGTGTTCGCCGCCAGCCCGCAGCAATATCGCAGCGCCGATCTGGGCCGCGCCGAGCCCGCCATCCGCGACATCGCCGTGTGGGGCCAAAGCGGCGCCCCGCTGGCGCGCTTTGACGCCACCGCCGCGCCGATGGCGGCGCCTGTCTTTACCGGCCCGCGCACCAGCTTCCCCGGCGGCATCGCCTTCCACGATGCCAGCAAGACCGTGGCGGTGATGTTCGCGCCCTTGCCGTTGGGCGGACATCGCAGCGCGCTGGTGCCCGCAGCGCAAGCCCGCGGCCTTGCCACACCGGTGCAGGGGTGGCCGCTGGCGGTGATGACCAGCGTGGATGAAGAGGGCGCGCTGGCCGACTGGACCGGGGCGCTGCCGCTCTACCTGTTCGTGATCCTGGGTCCGGCGATTGCCGGCGGCTGGCTGGCGGCGCTCTTTGTGGGCGCTTTCGAACGCCATGCGAAAGCCAACCGCGCCATCCGCGCCCTGAAATCCACCCGCCCCGTCGAGGCGCGGTTGATGGTGCGGCTGGCCAATGCCGAGCGTGGCGCCATGGAGGCCTTGCGCGCCAAGTCCGAATTCATCGCCCATATGAGCCATGAACTGCGCACGCCGCTGAATGCGGTGATCGGCTTTTCCGAAATCATCGCCGAAGAATTCTACGGCCCCTGCGGCCATGCCAAATACAGCGAGTATGCCCGCGACATCGGCGAAGCCGGCAGGAACCTGCACACCAAGATCGGCGACATACTGGAGTTCGCCAATATCGAGGCCGGCCGCTATCCCCTGATCGAGGAAGCGGTGGACCTGGCGTCGCTGGCCACGCTGTGCATCGACGAACATCAGGGCCGGGCTTTCTCGCGCCGCATCTCGCTCAGCGTCGCCTTCGGCGAGCCGGGGCTGGTGCGGGCCGATGCCAGCGCGGTGCGCCGCATCCTGGCCAACCTGCTGACCAACGCGCTGGCCTATACGGCCGAAGGCGGCATCGTGCGCGCCGACATCCATTTCGAGGAAGGCGCCGGCGTCCTGACCCTCAGCGACAGCGGCAAGGGCTTCACCCCGCATGAGAGGAAACGGGCCGGCAAGCCGTTCGAACGCTTTGACCGCAGCGGGACCGTGACCGGCGCGGGCCTGGGCTTGGCCATCGCCATGGAATTGGCGCGGCGCATGGGCGGGGCGATGCGGCTGGTGGGCGAAGGCCCCGGCCATGGCGCCACCATGGAATTGAGGCTGCCCCGGTTATGAGCCGCATTAACCCCTTGTTAACCATGGTTAACCAATCTGCCTCCAAAAGGGGAATGCAGATGTTCCGTGGGTTTGCCGCGCTGGTCGTGCTGATGGCGGCGTTGATGTCGGTCACGCCCGCCCAAGCTCAGGGGCCAGTCTATCAGGTCATCAGCAACGACCCCAATGGTCTGGAAGTCCGCTTCCGCGGCATGCCGATCCGCGGCGTCCATGCCGACGACAACCAGAATGCTTTGTCCATCGACTTCGCCCAGCCGGTGGACGGCGCGGCCTTCGACCGGCTGTCGGGCGACCTGCCGCAATGGATCTCGATGGCCTATGCCAATTTCGACAATGGCGTGATCCGCAGCAACCGCCCCGTCACCTTCCTGACCCGCAACGAACCCGATGGTTTCTCGCTGCGCGTCGTGCCGCGCGGTGGCCCCTCTTCTCCACAGATGGCGCCGCAGGGGGCCCAGCCGATGCCGCCCCAGCAGATGGCGCAAGCGGCCCCGCCCCCCAACTATCCGCCGCCGGGCCCCTATACCCAGCAGCAGCAGATCTATCCGGCGCCTGCGCCCTATGTGCCGCCCCAGGCCGCCTATGCCGGTTTCCACACCTACGGCGAATACGCCCAGCTGCGCGCCTATGAGGCCCAGGAGCTGGCGCTGCGCCGCGCCGATCCCATGTGGCAGCTGGCCTATGGCCGCGCCGCGATGCGCGCCGGCTCCGGCATCGGCATCCGCAACGAGACCAACTGGTATCATGGCGGCGACCTGATGATCGCCACCGACCTGGACGCCAAACTCAGCTTCGTGCCGGGTGTCGCGCTGGTCGGCGACGTCAAATGGACCGATGTCAACGGCAAGAATGTGCGCCTGGCGAACGGCAACTTCGCCAACACCAGGCGTGACATCGTCACCGGGGCTGCGGGCCTTGCGCTCGAGTTGGGCCGGGACAGCGAACTCAAACTTCAGGGCCTGGTCGGCAATGACGTGACCGGCGCCAATCTCAGCCTCTATTCCGGCCAGCCGAACGGCTTTGGCTATGTCGATGTGAATTTCCACAAGCCCTATGTCAACACGCCCACCGCAGTGGACAACCGCGCCGACACCGACAGCGCCACCATCGGCTATACCCAGCAGCTGTGGTACGGCATGTGGGGCAGCATCGCCGGGCATTACACCCGCTATGGCGTGCATGGCGACGCCGATGTGGCGCGCACCGCCGGCTGGGACGGCAACCTGCGCTGGAACACACCGATCTGGGGCGGCCTCTTGGCGGGCATCTCCTATGACGGTCACGGCGAATATCTCACCACCAACGACACCCGCACCGGCCAGGCGCCCACGCCCTTTGTGCCGCTGGGCATCCGCAACATGGAAAACCATGCCGTCACCCTGAACCTGTCCAGCGACCTGGGGAACGGCTTCTGGTTCGCCGCCTATGCCGGCTATGTGGTGGACCGCTTTGCCAGCGACGGCCTGCTGGCGGGCATGGACCTGCACTACACGCCCACCGACGGCCTGGACCTGGCGCTGGGCGTGCGCCAGTCGGCGGTGTCCTACACCCAGGGCGAGCGCGGCAACCAGCTGACCGCCGGCCTGAACCTGACCGTGGGCATGGGCGCGCCGCCCCAGCCCAGCTGGATGCAAAACGCCTTCTGACAACTTGTGAGCCGC
>CANBZE010000221.1 GCA_947373775.1 Alphaproteobacteria bacterium | reverse complement strand
GGACGCGACACCGCGGCGGTGTTGATGGAAACCTTGTCAGCACCCGCCAGCAGCAGCGCGCGGATATCTTCCAGGGTGCGCACCCCGCCGCCCACGGTCAGCGGCATGAAACAGACTTCGGCGGTGCGATGCACGACATCCAGCAAGGTTCCGCGATTTTCGTGGCTGGCCGTGATGTCCAGGAAACAGAGTTCGTCGGCGCCCTCCTTGTCGTAAAGGATGGCCTGCTCCACCGGATCGCCGGCATCGCGCAACCCTTCGAAATTGACGCCCTTGACCACGCGGCCGTCTTTTACGTCCAGGCAGGGAATGACGCGCACTTTCAGCATTACATTCGTCCTTTCGCCATGGCGGCGATGTTCATCAGCACCCGCCCGGTCACCGCCTCGGCGGGAACGGCGGTGGTGCGGGTCAGGCTTTCCGCGTCCAGCAGCATGTCCAGCGCCTCGCCCAATTTGTCGGTGTTCCAGCGCTGGGCCTGATTCTTGAACGCCGTGGCGCGCGAGAAGTGCACCGGCGGGCGCAGCCGCTTCATCACAGTGTCGATGGCCTCGCCGCGGTTGGCGCTTTCGCGCGCCTGCACCAGGCGCTGGAAATGGCCCATGGCGCTGCGCAACACCTGGGCCGGGGCGACGTCCGACACCCAAAGCCGTTCCAGTTCGCGGTCCAGCTTGACCAGATCGCCGCCGGCCGCCGCATCGCAGGCGCTTTCGCTGCGCGCCTCGGCCTCGTCGCCCATCACGGCGCGCACATCTTCCAGCGTCACCTGCTTCTTGCCATGCATGTAGAGCAGCAGCTTTTCGATTTCTCGCCGCGTCACGCCGCGGTCCGAACCCAGCCGCGATACGGCATCTTCCAGCGCATCGGGCGCGATGGACAGGCCTTCGGCCCGCAGGGCATCGCGCACCACATCGCCAAGATCGCGCACAGAATCCGGGTAACACTGAACGGCCGCGGCGGTCTTGTGGCCGTCAAAAATCTTGCGCAAGGCGGAGGTCTTGGCCAAGTCCCCTGCCTCGATCACCACCAGCGCATCGCCCCTGGGATCATCAGCAAAAGATTCCAGCAAATCGGCGAGATCGTTTCCGGCGCCGCGCACCCGCACCACCCGGCGCCCGCCCATCATGGAAATGGCGGCGGCCTCGTCGGCCAGCCGCGCCGGATCGGCGAGCAAGGTGCTTTCGCTGAGGTCGGAGACATTGAAGGCGTCGGTGAGGTCGGGCACCACGCTTTTGAGCAGCTTCTCGGCGCGTTCCTGCACCAGGCCCGCGTCCGGCCCATAGACCAGCGCCAGGGTCAGGCCCTTGGGCGGGCTCGCCACATAACGGTCGGCCTCGTGACTCTTGACGATCATTTCTTGTGGTGCCGGAACCAGACGCCCAGATCGAGCTGGATGCGCTGGGCTATGTCCTGCGCCGCGCGCTTGGTGGAATCCTGCTGCGCGACCAGACTGGCGTAAGGCGAGTTCACCACGTTATAGGCCGACAATTCGGTCTGGGTGCCGGTGGTCAGCATGTTGCCGCGCGCGTCGCTCAGCGTATAGCGCGCGTCCAGGGCGGTGTTGTAGCGGGTGATGGTGGCATCATTCTGCAGCGCGATGCCCTGGCTGTTTTCGTTCAGCACGATCTTGAGGCGATAGGCCTTGCCCCCCGTTTCGCCATCGGAATGGAGCAGGTCGATCAGGGTGTTGCGCAGCTCATAACCATCGCGGTCGGCAATCGGCTCGACATAGATGGAGGCCATTTCCGGCGCCAGGTTGGAATGGCCGTACATGGGACGAAAACCGCAACCCGCCAGCAGAACACACGCCGCGATGATGGCCGCTTTCCTCATACGACGATATTGACGATGCGATTGGCGACCACAATCACTTTCTTGGGTATCTTGCCTTCCAAGGCGCGGATTACGCCCTCGTCCGCCAGGGCGGCGGCTTCCACCGCCTTGGCATCGGTATCCTTGGCCAGGGTGATTTCGCCGCGGCGCTTGCCATTCACCTGGATGGGCAAGGTGACGCTGTTTGATGCGGTCAGGGACGGATCGTGCTTGGGCCAGGAGGTTTCGGCCACCAGCTTGGTGTAACCCAGCGCCTGCCAGCAGCTTTCGGCCAGGTGCGGCATCATCGGCGCCGAGAGCAGCACCAGGGCTTCCAGGGCTTCACGGCGCGCCGAGGGATTGGCAGCTTCAGAGCTGCCGATGGTATTCGCCAATGTGTAAAGCTGGGCCACGGCGCTGTTGAAGCGCAGATGGTCCAGATGCTCGGTCACTGCGGCGATGGCTTTGTGGGTCGCCTGGCGCAGGGTTTTGGAAGCTTCATCGTCGCCCGAGGCCGGCGTACCGGGCGCGGCCAAGCCTTCGCTCTCAGCGCACAGCCGCCAGATGCGGTTGACGAAACGCCAGCAGCCTTCGGCGCCGGCATCGGTCCATTCGATGTCGCGCTCGGGCGGGGTGTCCGACAACATGAACCAGCGGATGGTATCGGCGCCGTAATCGGCGATGATGGTTTCCGGCGCGATCACGTTCCGCTTGGACTTGGACATCTTCTCGGACGCGCCGATGGTGATTTCCGCCCCGGTGTCGCGCTGGAATGCCTTGCCGTCGCGCTTTTCGATCTCGTCGGCCTGCACCCAGTTGCCGTCAGCATCCTTGTAGGTCTCGTGGCAGACCATGCCCTGGGTGAACAGGCCGGCGAACGGTTCAGCCACATTGACCATGCCCAGCTTGGCCATGGCACGGGTGAAATAGCGCGCATACAACAGATGCAGAATGGCGTGCTCGATGCCGCCGATATACTGGTCCACCGGCAGCCAGTAATCCGCCGCCGCCTTGTCCACCGGCTCGCCGGCATGCGGATTGGTGAAGCGCACGAAATACCAGGACGAATCCGCAAACGTATCCAGCGTGTCGGTGTCGCGCGTCGCCGCGCCCTTGCAGGTGGGGCAGGTCGTGGTCTTCCATACCGTGTCGGCATCCAGCGGATTGCCCTTGACGTTGAAGTTGATCACATCGGGCAGCTTCACCGGAAGCTGATCCTTGGGCACCGGCACCACGCCGCACTTGGCGCAATGGATCATCGGGATCGGGCAACCCCAGGGCCGCTGGCGCGATACCAGCCAGTCGCGCAGACGGTAATTCACCGTGCGCTCGCCGATGCCGTCCTTTTCCAGCCGCGCGGCGACTTCGGCCTTGGCCGCTTCCACAGTCATGCCGTCCAGAAAACGTGAGTTCGCCAGCTTGCCGGGGCCGACATAGGCCTCCTTGCCGACATCGAAGGTCGCAGGGTCCGCGTCGGACGGCACCACCACCGGCGTCACCGTCAGCTTGTATTTGCGGGCGAAATCCAGGTCGCGCTGGTCGTGCGCCGGGCAGCCGAAGATGGCGCCGGTGCCGTAACCCATCAGCACGAAGTTGGCCACCATCACCGGCAGCTTCCAGCTTGCATCAAACGGATGCGCCGCCGTCAGGCCGGTGTCATAGCCCTTCTTCTCGGCCTTCTCGATATCGGCTTCGGCGGTGCCGACATGACGGCATTCCTCGATGAAGGCGGCGAGCTTGGCATCTTTCTGGGCCAGTTCCTGCGCCAGGGGATGCTCCGGCGACAACGCCACGAACGATGCGCCGAATAAAGTATCGGGACGCGTGGTGAACACATCCAGCTTTTGCGCATTCGACAAGGTGAACTGGAAGCGCAGGCCTTCGCTGCGTCCGATCCAGTTCTTCTGCATGGTGCGGACTTTTTCCGGCCAGCGGTCCAAGGTATCCAGGCCTTGCAGCAATTCGTCGGCAAAGCCGGTGATCTTGAAGAACCATTGGCTCAGCTTGCGCCGTTCCACCAGCGCGCCACTGCGCCAGCCGCGGCCATCAATCACCTGCTCGTTGGCGAGCACGGTCATGTCCACCGGGTCCCAGTTCACATCCGCTTCACTGCGATAGACGAACCCGGCCTTGTAGAAATCCAGGAACAGCTTTTGCTGCTGGTGATAATATTCCGGGTCGCAGGTGGCGAACTCACGGCTCCAGTCCAGCGACAGGCCCATCATCTTGAGCTGTTCGCGCATGGCGGCGATGTTTTCGTAGGTCCAGTCGCGCGGGCTTACGCCTTTGTCGCGCGCGGCATTTTCCGCCGGCAGGCCGAACGCGTCCCAGCCCATGGGATGCAGCACGTTATAGCCCTGGGCGCGGCGGAAGCGAGCGATGACATCGCCCATGGTGTAATTGCGCACATGGCCCATATGGATGCGCCCCGACGGATAGGGGAACATTTCCAGCACATAGGCTTTGGGCTTGTCCGAATGCGCCGGGGTGACGAACAGGGCGCGCGCGTCCCATTCGGCCTGCCAG
The DNA here is from genome assembly GCA_947373775.1 of Alphaproteobacteria bacterium. The sequence continues at coordinate 230 of CANBZE010000221.1, read as the reverse complement.
TGCTTTTCCGATTCCTTGGCGTTGTAGCGCGCCATTGCGAGGCCTTCCGGGTGCGGCGCCGAAGCCCGGGGATAAGGCTTTAGCGATGAAAAATCTTAGCTGGCGGAATTCAGGGTCGACAGATGCAGCTCTCGCGCGCGCGTGAGGATCGAATTTTCCAGCTGATGGGCGGTGTCGGGGCTGGCGGTGGCGTCAGTCCAGCCATTGGGCCCACGCGTCTGACGGAACAC
>CANBZE010000220.1 GCA_947373775.1 Alphaproteobacteria bacterium | reverse complement strand
GATGCGAGCCTGGGTCTGATCAAGCTGACCCTGGGTGGCATTCAGGTACTGCAGCGCAACTTGCGCGCCGGTGTTGGTGTTGACGCTAAAAGACGACATGCGAATTCTCCGTTCTACTGGTGGTGGACCACGCGTTCTGCGGGTCCTGGGACAGATGACCCGCTGGAACTTTTGCAACGCCCGTGCCACCCCGTTAACCGCGCAAGCCATTGATATTGCATGGTTAATTTCCTTAATACCCCGCTTACCATTAGGCATCCCTTGCCGCTGCGGCAGTTCTTGCCGGTCCGACAGGGCAAGAAAAAACCGGCGCTGTTGCCAGCGCCGGTTTTGGATTTTCAGATCTTGGATGCGGCGCTTACGACGCCTGGAGACCTTGCATGATGGTGCGGTTGATCTCGATCAGCGGATCCAGCGGCGCCTTTTCGCGCGTGACGCTGCGCGAATATTTGGCCACCCACAGCGACAGGGAGATGATCTTGGCACGCACATCCTGGGTCAGGGTGTTGCGGTCGTCCATGCAGTCGGCAGCGAGCGTGCGCCACAGCTTGCGGTTCCAGTCCACTGCTTCGACCAGCGGGGCGCCGGCGGCGTTGGATTCCTTGGCGGTGAGCAGCGCGCCGGTGACCTGGCCGAACAGGCGGTATTCGGTCACGCGCGGATCTTCGGTGGCGGCCTGGGCGGCCTTATAGGCGTTAAGGCTCATAGTTGAGACGCTCCTGTTCCAAGTCGAAAAGCTTCCGGCAGGCGATCAGGGCCTTGTAATAGGCGCCCTGGGCGACGTCGCGGCTGATATCCACGCAGGCGCCCAGAATGGTGGGCGTGTTGATGGCGCCCATGAACTCGGTCATGCGCAAGGCGAATTCGTTATAGGGTTCTTCGCTGGCTTCGCCGTCCAGATACATCATCATGATGGCCAGATAGATGCGCCGCGCCGGTGTGTTGGCGCCTTCGGGCTGCATGATATCCTTTTCACGCAGCACGCACGCCTTGTTCTGGATCACCAGACTGGTGCGTTTGTCGCCATTGGCCAGAACCGCACCATTCAGCACGAATTTCTCGCCAGGCTTTAAGGACAATTTCAGCGGCATAATGCGCTTCCCCTTCAATCGGAAGCGACTGTACCCACGCGCTGGTTAATAAAAGCCTGTCACTTTGCAGGCAGTTATTTACGAAAGGTTAAACATGAAAAGCGCGGAAGACCGCGAAAGCTAGGGAAGATCGGCTTCTTCCAGGATCAGCTCGAACGGGCGTCCACGGCCATCCGGACTCCAGCCCGCCTCGACGGCCAGGCGCACACCGGCGGTCAGCATGTCCGCGGTGACTTTGGGCTTTTCGGGAAAGCGCGAGGCGTGGCGCTGCTTCTCAAAGGGAAATTGCAGGACCAGCTCGCGCCAGACCTTGCGCACGCCATGACGGGTGAGCGCTTCGTCATACTTCATGACGCTGAGGCGCAGGCCGATATCGCCATGGGTGGTTCCCCAGGCCGGCTCGCTCTTGACGTGCCAGATCAGCGCGATGCCGTCCACCGTCAGCTGGCCACCCAATTTCCTGTTGGTACGCTTGGTCATGGGCCTTCATAGCATAGGCATGCGCGCGCGGCGCTACTGCCCTCGCCCGCCGCGCGGTCGAAGCGCCTATTGTTGCTGCTGCTGTTGCTGTTGGTGATAGAGGCGTTCCGGCATGGACGCTGTCGGCGTGGGCGATACCATGGGCCGCGCCACTTTCAGGAAATCCTCGTGCCGCACCGGCGCCTGGGTCGGCTCCAGCGACACGGCGATGGACAATTCGCTGTCGGCATCGCCCTTGTAAGTGCCCCGAGTGGGCGGCACATCGGAGTAATCGCGGCCGACCGCGGCGCGGATATGGCGCTCGCCCGCCATGATGTTGTTGGTGGGATCAAAGCCCACCCAGCCCAGTGACGGCAGATAGGCTTCCACCCAGGCATGGGTGGCGTTGGCGGCGGAACGGTCGCGGCTGCCCTTGTGATAGAGATAACCGGAGACATAGCGGCAAGGGATGCCCCAGGTCCGCGCGATCGCCGTCATGATATGGGCGAAGTCCTGGCAGACGCCGCGGCGCTGTTCCAGCGCCACCTCGATGGGCGAGTTCACTTCGGTGACGCCGGGTTCATATTCAAAGGAATCATAGATACCGCGCTGGAGGGTCTTGAGAGCGGTCATCGGATCACCAACCGGCTTTTCCAAATCGGCGATCTTCATGAAGCTTTCCAGTTCCGGCGACAGGCGTGCGAAGCGCGACGGTTCCAGCATGTCGAAATGATCGTCGCTGAGATTGAAGTCGTTGTAGCGGCTCCATTCCAGCGAATCGAGCGTATCGGGCCATTCCGGCATCTGGCCGATCTCGACGGTGGCCTGGGCCTCGATGCGCAGTTCTTCATGCTCGCGCAAAAGATTGAAGTGATAGACCGCGTTGCCCAGGTGATCGGTATAGGCATAAAGCTGGGCGCGCGGATTGGTGGAGATCTGAAAGGAGCGCAAGGTCTGCGGCCCTTCGGAGCGCGGCTGCATGCGCAGCTCCATCACCGACTCGCGCACCGGCCCGGAGTAGCGAAAGCGCGTCACATGGCGGATGGAATAGAACATTACAGCACTGTCTCCGCACCATAGGTGATGTACGAGCTGTACAGGGCCTTATGAATTTGTTCGCACTGCTTGGTGATGTCGGCGATGAAGGCCGCGACGCCGCCGCTCATCAGTTCATCCACTTGTCCGAAATCGACCGCCGCCTTCAGCCGGCCGGCGAGACGCTCGACGGCAGCGCGGCGGGCCGGCGGCGCGCCCGGCGCCACGCGCGCCAGCGCCTCTGTCATGCGGTCCACCGAGAAGCAGATGGAATGGGGAAATTCGGAATCGAACAGCAGGAATTCGGCGATCTTCTGTGGCCGGATCGAAGCGGTATATTGCTTGGTGTAGGGCTCGAAGGCGGTGCAGAATTTCAGCAGCACCAGCCAGTCGAAATATTTTGGGCCATTGCCGCTCTGGGCCGCGATGAAGTGAACGTCCAGCAGCCGGCCCAGCTGCTGCACCCGCTCGATATGGCGGCCCAGTTCCAGGAAGTACCAGCCTTCGCCGTGGCTGAGGGTGGAATAGGTCACCCCTTCCAGGGCGTGCATTTCCTCCAGCGACTCGCGAAACAGCCTTGCAGGCGTATGCACCCAGATGGAGTCCATGGTGACGGGCGCCAGGCGCAAATAAAGCCGGTTGAGATTTTCCCACACCTCGTTGGACAGGGCCTCGCGCACCTGGCGGGCATTGTCGCGCGCTAGCGACAGCGAGGTGATCAGCGAATTGTCATTGTCGCGGTCAAAGGCCAGGTGCCGGGTGATGGCGAAAGCATCCAGATGCAGCGGCGCGGTCTTGACGCCGGTCAGCGCCTGGGTGACGCGCGCCCAGCTGGCGGCGGCGTCTTCCGGCGTCTGCTCCACCATGGATTCCAGCTTCACCGCAATCAGACGGGCGGTGTGCTCGGCCCGCTCGATATAGCGGCTCATCCAGTAAAGAGAGTCTGCGACGCGGCTTAGCATTACTGGCTCAACACCCAGGTGTCCTTGGAGCCGCCGCCTTGCGATGAATTCACCACCAGGCTGCCGCGCTTGAGCGCGACGCGCGTCAGGGCGCCGGGCACCAGCTTGGTTTCGGCGCCATGCAGGATGAAGGGACGCAGGTCCACATGCCGCGCCTCGATGCCGTTGCCGACAAAGGTGGGGGCGGTGGAAAGCTGGATGGTGGGCTGGGCGATATAATTTTCCGGATCGGCGCGAATCTTTTCGGCGAAATCCTCGCGTTCCTTGGTGGAAGCATGCGGGCCGATCAGCATGCCGTAGCCGCCGGATTCGCCCACCGCCTTGACCACCAGCTTGTCGAGATTGCCCAGCACATGCTGCAGCGATTTTTCCTCGCGGCACAGGAAAGTCTCGACATTGTCCAGGATGGGTTCCTCGGCCAGGTAATAGCGGATCAGGCGCGGGACATAGGCATAGACCGCCTTGTCGTCGGCGACGCCGGTGCCCAGCGCATTGGCGATCATCACATTGCCGGCGCGATAGGCGTTGAACAGGCCGGGCACACCCAGCGCGGAATCTTCGCGGAAAATCAGGGGATCGATAAAATCGTCATCGATGCGGCGATAGATCACGTCGATGCGCTTCAGGCCCGACGTGGTGCGGGTATAGACGACATTGTCGTTGACCAGGAGGTCGCGGCCTTCCACCAGCTCCACGCCCATCTGCCGCGCCAGAAATGCGTGCTCGAAATAGGCGCTGTTGAAAACGCCCGGCGTGAGGATGGCGATGGAAACGTCTTCGTGGAACGGCGTCAGCGAGCGCAAGGTCGCCAGCAACTCCAGCGGATAATGCTCGATGGGGCGCACGCCCATGGAACGGAACACCGCGGGGAAAGCGCGGCGCGCCACATCGCGGTTGGCCAGCATGTAGCTGACGCCGGAGGGCACGCGCAAATTGTCTTCCAGCACAACAAAATCGCCGGCTTCGTTGCGGATCAGGTCGCTGCCGCAGATGTTCACATAGGCGCCGTGCGGCACCGGGAT
>CANBZE010000219.1 GCA_947373775.1 Alphaproteobacteria bacterium | reverse complement strand
TTTCCTAATTTAAATTCAGTGCCGGTTTACGTTGGCGGTTGCTGTCTGATTACCGTTGTTGATCTGCTGGCTATCGATGATCGTCGTATTGTGGCTTCCGAGGACCACCACGCTCAGCTGATTGCCGATTGCGCTGGCCTGTCCGTAGGTCTGGCTTGCACCGCCCATGCCAACACCGCCGCCGGCATATTGCGCGCCGCTGCCTTGCTGATACTGGGCGGAGGTGACCTGGCCATTCACCATGGTCAGGTTGCCGTTGGCGTCGCGCATCGAATAGCCGGACGCGTTGTTCTGGTTGGCGGAGCCGTAACCGTTGTACATCGAGGCATTGGTCCAATCGCCGGCCTGGGCCGCGGTGGCGGACAAGGCGAGAAGCGTCAGGGCAATGAGGGTCTTTGAACGGGTCATGGCGGACTTTCCAATTTCAGTTGACCCGAACAGAGCAACCGCCATGCCAGTCCTTAAGCGCTGTTAGGGTTTGGCCGTGCCGTCCCGGCACAGGCCCTGCGGAAAAGCCGCGAAAATGGCGGGTTTTTGAAGCTCATCCGGTTCCGGTGTTCGGCGGTGAACGTCACGCTTTGGACCCTGCGTCCCGAAATGGCGCGGGCTCGAACAGCCTCCTGGGACGGCTTTGGTGCGGCGGGATGGGGATTTTCTGTTTCACGGCGGCACAGTTGGAACGGGCCGCGAAGCACCCTAGATAGGGCCATGGCTTTCCTGCAGTCCCAACCTCCGCGCCAGCCGATCTTCCGCGCGCCCGCCATCGTGCTGTGGCTGATCGGGGGATTGGCCGCTGCCCATGCCGCGCGCGCGTTCGCCCCGCCAGCCCGCGCCGCCGACATGGTTTACGAGTACGCGCTGATTCCGGCGCGCTACAGCCGTGCCTTTCTGGAAAGCCACATGGCCGATCCCGGCACAGTCTGGGAACGCATCGTTCCGTTCTTCTCTTACATGGCGCTTCACAATGACTGGACCCATCTGGTCATTAACTGTCTTTGGCTGCTGGCCTTCGGTCCGGTGGTGGCGCGCCGCTTGGGCGCTGGCCTGTTCCTGGTCTTCTTCCTGGTTTGCGGCATAGCGGGCGCCGGCTTCTACCTGGCGCTCAACTGGGCCAGTCCCATGCCGGTGGTGGGGGCGTCGGGCGCCATCTCCGGCCTGATGGCGGCGGGCCTGCGCATGCTGCCGGGCCAGGCGCCCTGGACCGCGCCGGGCGAGGCGCCGCTGGCGCCGATCTTCTCGCGCCAGATCCTGATGTTCTCGGCCGTGTGGGGGGCGATCAATCTTCTGGCCGGGCTGACCGGGCTGGGAATGGGCGGGGAAACCGCGCTTATCGCCTGGCAGGCGCATCTGGGCGGTTTCCTGGCCGGGCTGCTGCTGTGCGGGCCGTTCGATGCCTTGCGCCCCCGGACCGTAGGCGTCCCGCTGGATCGTTAAGCGTCTTGCCGACCGGCAGCAGCGGCGCTACGCTCTTACCGTTGTAGTAGGACGCACGCCATTGGCACTTCCCAAGCTCAGCAAGCTGGAACTCCAGATCATGGAGGTGCTGTGGAACAACGGCCCCACCGCCATCCGCGATATCCAGGAAAGTTTCGGGGCCAAGGGCCGCCCCGCCTACACCACAGTGCAGACCATGGTGTACCGGCTGGAGACCAAGAAGGCGCTGCGCCGCGCCCGCAAGATCGGCAACGCCCATATCTTCGAAGCGGTGATCAGCCGCGACGCCGCCAAGGCCCGCCTGGTGGATGAATTCCTGTCGATGTTCGGCGGCCGCATGCAGCCGGTGATGGCCCAGCTGATCGAGGCGGGCAATCTGTCGTCCAAGGATGTGGCCGACGCCGAGAAGCTGCTGCGGGATCTGGCCGCCAAAAAGAAGAAAGACGCATGATCGCCGGGCTGGCAGATCATCTCTGGCAATCCACCCTGTTCGCCGGTGCGGCGGGGCTGCTGACATTGATGCTGCGGCATAATGGGGCGCGGGCGCGCTTCTGGTTGTGGTTCGCCGCCTCGCTGAAATTCCTGTTGCCGTTTGCCCTGCTGGCGATGGTGGGCGAAAAACTGGCGCAGCTGCTGCCCGTGCCGCGCACCATCCTGGTCATTCCCGCCGCCGCCGAACGCTTCTCCGCGCCCGCCCACACTTTGGCCGCCCCCCATGCACAGGCCCCCGACGTGTTGCCGCTGCTGCTGGGAATCTGGCTGTTGGGCCTGGGCGCGATTCTGTCTCTGCGGCTGGTGCGCTGGATGAAGCTGCGCGCCATGATAAATGCCGCGCGCGATCTGCAGGTGCCCGGTGCGCCGGTCATGGTGAAATCGTCGCCCTCGCTGCTGGAGCCCGGCCTGGTCGGCGTGTTCAAGCCGGTGGTGCTGCTGCCGCAAGGCCTGATGACCCATCTGTCGGACGGCGAGCGCGATTCCATCCTGGCGCATGAGCTGGGACATCTGCGCCGCCGCGACAATGTCACCGCCGCCATCCACATGGCGGTCGAGGCGCTGTTCTGGTTCTACCCGCCGGTGTGGCTGATCGGGGCGCGACTGATCGCCGAGCGCGAGCGCGCCTGCGACGAAAGCGTGCTGGCACAAGGTCATGATCCGGAGGTTTATGCCGGCGGCATCCTCAAGGTCTGCAAGTTCTGCATCCGCTCGCCGCTGGCCTGCGCGCCGGGCGCCACCGGCGCGGATCTCAAGAGCCGGGTGCGGCTCATCATGACCGGCGCGGCGGCGCGGCGGCTGGGCGCCGGCAAGCGCGTGGCTCTGGCGGGTGCAGGTGTTGTGGCCCTGGCACTGCCGATAGCGGCGGGTTTCCTGGATTCGCCCCTGGCGGTGGACATGCAGCGCAAAGTTGCCGTCCTGCGCACCCAGGTGACGGAAAACATCGCCCGCAATGTCGCGGCAGTCGGCCAGCAGATCGGCGTGACACCGGTGCAAGTGCAGGCGCGCCGCCTGCCGCGCATGCTGGTGGTGGCCCCTGCAGCGATTGTGTTGCCGGAGGCGCAGCCACAGGCGCCCGCCATGGCGACGCCTGCGCCGAAAGCCGACATCAACGCCGAAGCGGCGCCCACGCCCCCGAACGCGCGGGAAGGCACCCGCGAAGCCGTGCTGGCGCTGTATCCCAGCGGGGCGGGCGAGCCCGAAGCCATCACCTGCCGCGTGCCGCAGCTGCTGCCCGGCTCGCGCCTGCCCGGTCCCGAAGTGTGCAAGGTCAATCGCGTCTGGGCGCAGCTGCGCGCCGAGGGCAAGGACATCAGCCCCGACGGCACCACCGTGATCGCCACCCTGTCCGGCGGCCGGACCATGCAGGCTGGTTCCTGCATCAACAGCCTGCCCATGCTGGTCAGTCTCAGCAACCCCACACTGTCCTACGCCTGCCGCTAGGCATGCGCGCGGGTCTGGTCGCCGCGCTGTTCTGTCTGGCAGTGAGCGGCGCACAGGCGCAGCCGGCCTGCGGTCCACTCAAGCTTCTTAGCCAACAGCAGATGGCCCATTTCGGCTCGACCGACGTGATGGTGGTGCCGGTCAGCCTCAATGGCGTGGACAAGGGGATGATCTTCGATACCGGGGCGGACACGACCCAGCTGTCGCGCAGGGTCGCCGAAGAGTTGAAGCTGAACATCCACCGCTCCCGCGACTGGCGCCACCGCGAGGCGCGCGATGTCAGCGGCAATATCTCGACCAGCGCCGCCACCGTCCACACCCTGTCCTTCGGCAAGGTCCGGTTCGAAGACATCGAACTGCATCTGTGGCCCGATCCGGACTTTGGCCGCACCACACCCTTGCTGGCGGGCGTGCTATCGCGCGATTTGCTGTTCGATTATGACGTGGATGTGGATTTCGCCACCGGCATCCTCAAGCTCTTTTCCAAGGATCATTGTTTCGGCGCCATCGATTACTGGCATCCGCCCGCCATCGCCGCCATGCGCATCGCCATCCGGGACGGCCATGTCCATATCCCGGTGAACCTGGACGGCCACACATTGGACGCGGTGATCGATACCGGCTCGCAATACACCATCATCAGCCTGCCGGTGGCCAAGCGGCTGTTCGGCCTGTCGGCGGATTCGCCGGAGGTGACGCCTTTGGGCGCGGTCAACAACGATCCGGCCCTGAACGGCTTCATGCATACCTTCGCCAGCCTGTCCTTTGGCGGGGTGATGGTGCTGACGCCGGACATGATGCTGCTGCCCGACCGGATGGCCCGTGGCGGTGACCGGACCCAGCAGACGGGCAACCGCGCCTTGTTCAACACGGCACTGCCGGACATCACCATCGGGATGGATGTGCTGCGGCACCTGCACATCTACCTGGCGCCGGACGAGCACAATTTCTACGTCTCCCTGGCCGCGCCGCCCTGAGTTGCGCCGCGGCGTGCCCGGTGTTACAAAACCTACAACGGTAGTAGAATCGGGCGGGCATGAAACGCATTGCAATCCTGCTGCTTGCGGGTCTGACGGCGGCAGCCGCGCAGCCTGCACCCCCGACCGAAAGCGTCACCGTCACCGGCCTGAAAGACGCGCCCCAAGCGGTGGTGGACCATTTCGTCCAGTCCTTTTCCAAGCCCGCCTATCTCACCGGCAAGATGGGCCG
>CANBZE010000218.1 GCA_947373775.1 Alphaproteobacteria bacterium | reverse complement strand
AGCCGCTTGCCCGGCGGGCGGGCGAAGATTTCCAGGCCCGCTTCCAGCGGGTCTTCGGATTCGGTGAAGGTGAGCTTGGCTTCGCCGCCTTCGAACAGCTTGGTGAACAGTTCCTGGAAGTTGGCGTTGACCTTCTCGAACGAGGCCAGCAGCCGCTCACGGCCTTCCTTGTTCAGGCTCTGGATGCCGCGGCGCAGCCGGTCGATGGCGCCGGTCAGGTCGTCGCGGTCGGCGGTCAGGGTGGCCAAGCGCGCTTCCTGTTCGACCGCTTCTTCCTCGGCGCGCAGATTGACGCCGCCCAGCTGCTCGCGTTCGTTCTTCAGGCGCTCGACACGCTTTTCGGCCTGGTCCAGCGGCGGCAGTTCTTCGCCTTCCTGGATCTCGGCGCGCATCGCCAGCTCGGACGGGGCGCATTCCAGTTCGTCCTGAATGCGGGTCTTCAGTTCTTCGATCCGCTGCGCGGCGCCTTCCGACAGGGCCTGGGCGCGGGCGCGTTCCTCGCGCGCCGAGGACAAAGCAGCATCGGCGGCCTTGGCATGCTTGTCGGCTTCGGCCAGCAAGGTCTCGGCCTGCTGGCGGGCGTCGCTGGCCGCATTGCGCGCGGCTTCCGCCGTGGCGATGGCGTCCAGCAGGGCGTTGCGCTTTTCGGCGATCGCTTGGGGCACCTGTTCGGCGGTGCTGAGCTCGCCGGTCAGTTCTTCCTGGCGGCGGACCAGTTCGGCGACATGGCTCTGGGCATCGGCCTTGCGGGTGTTCCAACGGGTCTGTTCGTCGCTGATGGTGGCAAGACGGCGGGCGCGGGCTTCGCCTTCACGGCGCAGACCTTCCAGCGCACCGCGCGCTTCGCCGGCCTTGATGCGGGCGTCGGCGGTCTTGCCGCGAACGTCGGCCACATTCTGGTTCAGCGCCACGCCATCGCCCAGCTCTTCCAGGCCCGACACGGCCTGGCGCTGGGATTCTTCGGCGGCTTCCACCGACTGGGTGAGGCGGCGGATTTCCGATTCCAGCGAGGCCAGCTGGCTGGCGCGTTCGGCGGCGGCGCGGGCGGCGCGGTTGGCCTGGTCCTGGCTGCCGATCAACGCCTGTTCGGCGCCGCGTTCGGCGGCTTCGGCTTCACGCAGGGCTTCGCGGGCAGCTTCGCGCGCATCCTTGGCGACGGAATATTCGGTGAAGCGGGCGGCACGCAGATTGCGGGCTTCCTCCGCTTCGCTTTCCAGCGCGGTCAGGCGATTGCGCTGCGACAGGCGCAGCGCAGACTGCGAGGGCGCATCGGCGGAGGCGATGAAACCGTCCCAGCGCCACAGATCGCCACGCGCCGACACCAGGCGCTGGCCGGGCTTGAGCTGCGACTGCAGCGCCGCGCCCTGGTCGGGGAAGACAAGGCCGGTCATGGCCAGGCGGCGGCCCAGCGCAGCGGGCGCCTTGACGAAGTCACCCAGCGGCTTGGCGCCGGACGGCAGTTGCGGGTCAAAATCGAACTTGCCCAGGTCGCGCCAATGATGCGGCGAGGAATTGTCCAGCGGCGCCTGCAGGTCGTCGCCCAGGGCGGCGGCCAGCGCGGCTTCGTAACCGGATTGCACCGTCACGGCATCCACCAGCGGCGGGAACAGGCCTTCGCCTTCGGGATGGAGCAGCTCGCCCAGCGCCTTCACTTCGGCGGACAGGCGCTGCACTTCGTGCTCGGCTGCTTCCAGCGGCGTGCGGGCGGCGGCTTCGTCGGATTCGGATTCCTGGAATTTCGCGCGCGCCTGCGCAGCGGCAGCGCGGGCGCCTTCGGACACGCGACGGGCGCGTTCGGTTTCGCTTTCGGCGGCGTGAACGTCGGGCGCGTCCTTGGCGCTTTCCAGCGCTGCATCAAGGCGGGCCTGCGCATCGGACAGCTGGCTTACGCTGGAGTCCAGCAGGGCGGTGGCCAGACCCTGGCCGCGTTCCAGGCTGGACTTCCTGGCGTTCCATTCCGCCAGTTCGGCCGTCAGCCGTTCCAGCAGGTTTTCGGTTTGCGCCAAGGTGGCGGACATTTCGGCGGCCAGCTGTTCGGCGGCGGCCAGGTCTTCGCCGGCGCTGTCGGCGGCGGCATTGAGGGTGCGGGTCTCGCGCTCCAGATCGGCCAGCGCGCTGTCGGCATCATGTTCCAGCAGCTGTTCACGCTCGGCATCGGCGGCGCCCTGCGCGATCAACTGGCGGATGCGCTGGGCAGCTTCGCGGGCGCGCTGTTCTTCGGCATCCAGCTGTTCGCGCTGGGCGATCAGGCGGTGATGGGCGGCGCCGCGTTCGGCTTCGGTCTGGCGCAACGGCGGCAGGATGGTGGCGGCGTCGCTCTGTACCGTGGACGCCTTGGCGGCGGCTTCGGTGGCGCTGGCGACCAGGGCGGCGGCGGACGACAATTCCTCGGCGGCGATGGCGGAGCGCGCTTCGGCGGCGGTCCAGCGCAGGTAATGCGCCAAGGCTTCGGCCTTGCGGATATGGCCCGAAAGATTGCGATAGCGTGAAGCCTGGCGCGCCTGGCGCTTGAGGCTGGCGACCTGGCTTTCGACTTCCTTGATGACGTCTTCCAGCCGCGACAGGTTGGTTTCCGCTGCGCGCAGGCGCAGTTCGGCTTCATGGCGGCGCTGGTGCAGGCCGCCGATGCCGGCGGCTTCTTCCAGGATGGCGCGGCGCGCCAGCGGCTTTTGCGAAATCAGCAGGCCGATCTGGCCTTGGCGCACAAAGGCGGTCGAGCCAGCGCCCGAAGACGCGTCGGCGAAGAATATCTGCACGTCACGCTGGCGCACGTCGCGGCCATTGATCCGGTAAACGCTACCGGCTTCGCGTTCGATGCGGCGCGACACTTCGATGGTTTCGAAGTCGTTATAGGCCCCGCCGGCGGTGCGGTCCGAATTGTCGATGAACAGTGTGACTTCCGCCACGTTGCGCGCCGGGCGCCCGGCCGAGCCGGAAAAGATCACATCGTCCATTTCGCTGCCGCGCACCGAGGAGGGGCGAGTCTCGCCCATCACCCAGCGCATGGCGTCGAACAGGTTGGATTTGCCACAGCCATTCGGGCCGATCACGGCGGTAAGGCCGGGCTCGACGAAAAGCTCCGTCGGTTCGACGAAGGACTTGAAACCGGAAAGCCTGAGGCGTGTGAACTTCAACTCTTTATGTCCTTAACAAAAGGGCCCGCCTAATGCTGCTTGGCGAGCTCGGTATCCAGAAGCTTCGACATCGTGTCGTACGGAATGTTGCCCGACCCGACATTGATGCCGTTCAAAATGAAGGTAGGCGTGCCGGTGATGCTGTAGCGGGCTTCACCGTCGGCCGACACCTTGTTGATCCGGTCATCCTCAGCTTTGTTCACCATGCACTGGTCAACCTGCTCCCGGCTCATCCCCGCGATGCGCCCCAGCAGGACCAGGCCCTCGTGAACGCCTTCCGGCGCCTGGACCCCATATTCAACGTCCCATTTGGGTTGATTCTTGAACAACAGGTCAATGAACGAGAAGTACTTATCCTCAGGCAGGCAGCGGGCGATTTTCTCGGCCTCGCCGTCGTCGGGACGCAGCGGGAAGACGCGGAAGACGTAGAATATCTTGCCGGTGTCGATGTACTTGGCCTTGATCTGCGGGAAGGCCTGGACGCTGAAGGCGGCGCAGACCGGGCAGCTGGGCGCGGCATATTCGATCAGGACAACGGGGGACTTGGGATTGCCCAGGGTGCGATCGGTGGGAACCAGCTCATAGCCCTTGGCGCTGGCCGCGCTGCTGGCGCCGCCGAACCAGCCCATGCTCCAGCCGGTAGCGGCAACGGCGATCAGGGCGACCACGCCAAGGATGATAAACAGGGTTTTGCGTGACACAGGGAATCTCCGCCGGATTTTCGACCCTGTTTTTGGCAGAGAATCCGGCGGCGGTCCAATACGCTAAGTTGTTGATAACGTGCTATTTCCCAGCCACGGCCGCGTCCAGCCGGGGATAGATGTCCTCGAACCCGACCACCGGGGTGCCGTTGATCACGAAAGTGGGGGTGGCGCCGACCTGGTATTTGGCCACCCCGTCCTCGCCCACCTTGTTGATGGCGGCCTCATCGCTGGTGGAGGCCAGGCACTTGTCGGCATCGGCATTGCTCATGCCCGCCTCGCTGGCCAGTTGCAGCAGCGCGGCATGGACGCCGTCGGGCGAGGGGATGCCGAACTCATAATCCCATTTGGACTGGTTCTGGAACAGGCTGTCGGTGAAGGACATGTACTTGTCCTTGGGCATGCAACGCGCCAGCTTTTCCGCCGAGCCGTCATCGGGCCCGCGCAGGAAGGTGCGGTAGACCCAGAAAATCTTGCTCTTGTCGATATAGTCCCGCTTGATGGTGGGGAACATGGTCATCATGAAGTTGGCGCAGACCGGGCAGGTGGGCGAGGCATATTCGATCACCACCACCTTGGCGTTGGGATCGCCCATTGTGTGGTCGGTAGGCAGCGCCTCGTATTTTGGCGCAGCGCCGGAATTGCCGGCGCTTTGCATGTCGCCGTCATTCAGGAAATAATAAGCGCCGCCTGCCGCGGCCAGCGCCACAATCACGCCGATGATGATCCAGGTCTTGCGTGACATG
>CANBZE010000217.1 GCA_947373775.1 Alphaproteobacteria bacterium | reverse complement strand
TTCTCCAAGGCCTCCGACATGGACGAGGCCGCCCATGACAACATGTATGACGCCGACCAGGTCACCAAGTCCGCCGAGGGGCCGCAGTCCGGCTCCCTGACCGACTGGACCACGGTGAAGTCCGGCAACGCCTTTGAAGGCGAAGACGGGCTGGAATCTTCCGTCGCCGCCGAAGCCTCGCTCAAGGATCACCTGGAAGCCCAACTCTCCATCGCCGCCCTGCTGCCGGAGGATCGCATGATCCTGCTGGCGCTGATCGACTCGGTGGACGAGACTGGCTACCTGCGCGCCGACCTGATGGATATCGCCACCCGCCTGGGCTGCGAGATCGAGGATGTGCAGGCCGTGCTGGGCGTGCTGCAGGGGTTCGATCCGGTGGGCGTGGGCGCCCGCGACCTGGCTGAGTGCCTGTCGTTGCAGCTCAAAGCCAAGGACCGGTTCGATCCGGCCATGGAAGCTCTGATGACCCGCCTGGACTTGGTCGCCCGCCGCGACATGGGCCAGCTGACGGCGCTGTGCGGCGTGGACGCCGAAGACATTGCCGACATGATTTCCGAGATCCGCCAGCTGAACCCCAAGCCGGGCTTGGCCTTTGGCAGCGAAGTTGTGACCCCGGTGGTGCCGGATGTGTTCGTGAAGGTCGGCCCCGATGGCGGCTGGCTGATCGAGCTCAACACTGACACCCTGCCGCGCCTTCTGGTCAACAACCGCTATTACGGCACCGTGTCCAAGAATGCCCGCGACAAGGACAGCAAGAACTACCTGGCCGACTGCCTGAACAACGCCAACTGGCTGGTGAAGAGCCTGGACCAGCGCGCCCGCACCATCCTGAAGGTGGCCAGCGAGATCGTGCGCCACCAGGACGCTTTCCTGACCCATGGCGTGCGCCACCTGCGGCCGCTGAACCTGCGCATCATCGCCGACGCGATCTCGATGCATGAATCCACGGTCAGCCGCGTCACCTCGAACAAGTATATCGCCACCCCGCGCGGGTTGTTCGAACTGAAATACTTCTTTACCGCCTCCATCCAGGCGATGAACGGCGCCGAATCTCACTCGGCCGAAGCGGTGCGCGACCGCATCCGCGAGATGATCGAGAATGAGGAGCCGTGCGAGATCCTGTCCGACGACCGCATCGTGGCGCTGCTTACCGCGGACGGTGTGAACATCGCCCGCCGCACCGTCGCCAAGTATCGCGAGGCCTTGCGAATCCCTTCTTCGGTGGAACGCCGCAGGCTGAAGGCTGGTGAGCCCCCGGCCTATGCGACCCGTTAACTGGCTGGATTTTAGTCAAGATTGACATTGCCTGGGGGGCGGCCTATGAACCCGCCGCTTTTGCGCGGGGCCCTTCGGAACGGGGCAGGCAGGCAGCCGTTTGCATACGCGGTACGCGGACAAATCTCACCGGGATTCTTGATGAATATCGCCGATCTGCTCGCGCCCGAAGCCGTTATCGCCGGCGTGAAAGCGCAGTCCAAGAAGCAGCTGCTGCAGGAACTGGCCGCCAAGGCGCACGGCCTGACGCATCTGTCCGAGCGCCGCATTTTCGAAACCCTGGTGGAGCGCGAACGTCTGGGCACCACCGGCGTGGGCACCGGCATCGCCATTCCGCACGGCCGCATGGCCGAAGCCAAGACCATCACCGGCATATTCGCGCGTCTGGAAAACGGCATTGATTACGAAGCGGTGGACAGCCAGCCCGTCGATCTGGTGTTCATGCTGCTGGCCCCGGAAAATGCCGGTGCCGACCATCTCAAAGCCCTGGCGCGGGTGTCGCGCCTGCTGCGCGACAAGGCAGTGTGCGAGAAGTTGCGCGGCGCCAAGTCGGCCGAAGTTCTCTACGCCATTCTGACCGGCGAGAAGAACGGCGCGGCCTCTTCGGCCGCCTGAACTACTTCACCAAGCTGACTTTCTTGACGGTGATCGGCGTGACCGGCGCCTGTCCCGGCATCGGGCCATTGTCGCCGGTCGGCACCTGGCCGATGGCATCCACCACATCTATGCCCGACGTCACCTGGCCGAACACCGCATAGCCGGTGTTGGCGCCCGGATCATCCGCCTTGTGGTCCAGGGGCGCATTGTCGGCCAGGTTGATATAGAACTCCGCCTTGGCGGTGTCGGGCGCATCCTCGCGGCCCAGCGCCACCGTGCCGCGCAGGTTGGACAGGCCGTTGTTGGATTCCAGCGGCACGGGACCGGGATGAATGGGGCGGCCTTTGCCTTGCGCATCCCAACTGCCCATCTGGATCACAAAGCCCTTGGCCACCCGGTAGAACACCGTGCCGTCATAATGCTTTTCCTTCACATAGCGCAGGATGTTGGCGACGCTCTTGGGCGCGCGCACCGAATCCAGCTGCAGGGTGATGTCGCCCATCGAGGTTGAGATCAGCAGGCGCGGCCCGGTCATGGGCGGATTGACCGGCGCCTGGGTCACTGCCTGCGGCACGGGTGCGGCGTCCGCGGGCGGCGGAGCGGCCTGTTGGGCCTCCTGCGCGAACACAGGCGTGGCGATGGCAAGAAAGGCGAGGGCGATGAGGTTCTTTTGCATGCCGCCACTCTAAACAAAAAAGCCGCGGGACCAAATCCCGCGGCTTTCTGTTTTTCAGGCCGTGGCCCTAGTGGACGCTCACAGGGGTGAGTTCGTTCTGCACCGCCGCGCCGTAGGCGGACGCATAGCCATCGGTAAAGCCCAGCACGCTGCCATCCTCGGCATGCAGGACATAGAGCTTCATGCCGGCAGGCAGATCCATGTTGGCCGGAATCAGGCCAAGGCGATGGGCCTCGTCGCTGCCCGTGGGTTTGATGTACGCGATGCGGCCGGCCAGGAAATTCCGGTCCTCAATCTCGTCGCTCTCAACAAATCTGTCGCTCATGGCATGTCTCCAATCTTTATATCTACGACCCTCACGCTTGGCTGGACCTGCTTTCGGGCCAAATGGATCTTCAGCAATCCATTTTCCAACGCGGCTGCGGTGACTTCGATGCCGTCAGCCAGGACGAAGCTGCGCAAAAATTGTCGCGCCGCGATGCCCCGGTGAAGGAACGTTTTGCCGTCTGCCTCTGCCTGCTTGCCGCGGACCACCAGCTGGCGGTCCTCTTCGGTGACACTGAGTTCCTCTTTCGAGAAGCCTGCCACCGCCAGGATGATGCGCAGCGAACCGTCGTCGAAAGCCTCGATATTGTAGGGCGGATAGGAATCGCTCGCGTTGCGGGCGGTGCGTTCCAGCAGCCTTTCCAGATGGTCGAAGCCCAGCAGATAGGGGCTGCCGAATGTCGTATGCCTATTCATGTCCAGCCCTCCTTTGAGCGGCTGTCCGGTCCCCATCATGGGCGACCGATAGAACGAAGATGGGGTGCCAAAACAGCCGTTCAAGATGTGGTTCCCGCCTGGAACAATCTTGGGTTGTGCGGTTGAACCGGGGGGCAGGGGCAGGCACAACCGCGTCATGCTGGTCATCCTGGACGACGGTCCCCGCCGTGTCTTTTCTGCGCCTTTGGCGGTGATCGTCGCTGACCGGGCGGATCAGGTCCCGGCTGCCCTGACTGCGGTGGCGGCGGCCCTGGCCCAGGGCCGGCATGTGGCGGGCTGGCTGGGCTATGAGCTGGGCTATGCCCTGGAACCCCGTCTGGGCGCAGGGCCTTCCGGTCCGCTGCTGCGGTTGGGCGTGTTCGACGACCCGGTAGCGGAAGCGCCAATGGTTCGGGGCCGCGCCTATGCCGGACCGCTGCGCCCCGAATGGGAGGAAGCTGCCTATGCCGCACGCTTCGCGCGCGTGAAGGATTACATCGCGGCCGGCGACATCTATCAGGCGAATTTGAGCTTCCGCGCCCGCTTCGCCTTCGCGGGCGAAGCGCTGGCGCTGTACGAGCAGCTGTGCGCCACCAGCGGCGCGGCGCATTGCGGTTTTGTGGATGACGGTGAGCGGCAGATCCTCAGCCTGTCGCCGGAGCTGTTCTTCGATCTGGACGCCGACGGCAAGGTCACCGCGCGGCCGATGAAAGGCACTTCTCCTAGAGGCGCGCGTGGCGCCGATGACACTGCCGAGCGGGACGCGCTGGCGGCCTCGGCCAAGGACCGCGCCGAGAATTTGATGATCGTGGATTTGATCCGCAACGATCTCAGCCGGGTCGCTGAAAAAGGCAGCGTCGAGGTCTCGGACTTATTTCAGGTCGAGAGCTATCCCACCCTGCACACCATGGTCTCCACCGTGACGGCGCAAAAGCGCGAGGGTGTGGGTATCTCTGAAATCTTACGGGCGTTGTTTCCCTGCGGCTCGGTCACCGGCGCGCCCAAGATTCGCGCCATGGAAATTTTGCGCGAATTGGAGTCCTCGCCCCGCGGCGCCTATTGCGGCGCCATCGGGCATTTTTCGCCGGATGGTTCGGCCCGCTTCAATGTCGCCATTCGTACGCTGAAAATTCAGGGCGCAGAAGGCGAACTCGGCATCGGCGGCGGGGTGGTGCAGGATTCGATCGCGGATGGCGAATATGCCGAATGCCTGCTCAAGGCGCGCTTTTTTGAAGCGCCGCGCAAGACGCTGGAGCTGATCGAGACGCTCCGCTGGAAAAACGGGTTCGTCCGGCTGGA
>CANBZE010000216.1 GCA_947373775.1 Alphaproteobacteria bacterium | reverse complement strand
TCTATACGCTGACCGCAAGTAACGCGCTGCGCATCGATTATCGCGCCACCACCGACAAGCCGACGGTGCTGAACCCCACCAACCATTCCTATTTCAACCTGAAGGGCGCGGGCAAAGACGATGTGCTGGGCCACCGAGTGCAGATCCTGTCCGATGCGGTGACGCCCACCGATGCCAATCATATGGCCACCGGCGAAGTGATGAAGGTGGCGGGCACCGGCTTTGACTTCACCAAACCCAAGGCTTTGGGCAAGGACATCAACGGCCCCGATCCGGCCATCGTGGCCACGCCGGGCTATGACATCAACTTCATCGTGCGCGGCAAGCCGGGCTTGCTGCGCCCCGCCGCCCATGTGGTGGAGCCGGAATCGGGCCGGGTGATGGATGTGTGGACCACCCAGCCGGGCATCCAGCTGTACCTGCCCAACAATGACAAGCCGCTGACCGGCAAGGGCGGGGCGCAATATATCAAGCGCGGCGCTTTCTGCCTGGAGACCCAGCACTTCGCCAATGCGCCCAACATCCCAGCCTTCCCCACCACCGAGCTGAAGCCGGGACAGATTTTCTACCAGGTGACCAGCTTCAAGTTCAGCACGGCGAAGTGAGCGAATATCTTTTCTCCTACGGCACGCTTCAGCAAGACGAAGTTCAGCAGGCATCCTTCGGCCGCCTGCTGAAAGGCGCGCCCGACGCGCTGCTGGGCTGGAAGCAGGAGATAGTGGAGATCACCGACCCGGACGTGCTGGCCAAGAGCGGCAAGCGCCATCATCCCATCGTGATGCCGGGCAGCGAGACAGACCGCGTGCCCGGCACGGTGTTCGAGATCACGGCGGAGGAGTTGGCAGCAGCCGACCGCTATGAGGTCTCAGACTATCAGCGCGTGGCAGCAAAGCTCGCCTCGGGTCTCACGGCTTGGGTCTATGTGAAGGCATAAAAAAAGGCGCCGGGGTTTCCGGCGCCTTTTTCATTTGGTGGTCGGGGGCTACTTCTTGCCGGCCCAGGGGCCGACGTCCGGCTTGCCCTGGGTGTTCCAGTTCTTGCCCAGCTCGTCCTTCACGCCGCGGGCGATGGCGCCCGTTTCGCCGCCGGCCTGGAAGCAGGTGAAGTCGGGACGGTCGATCCAGGCGATGGGACCGCACAGCCGCACGCCGGCATGGAGGGCGGCGTCGTGCACGATGTTGATCTCGCGCTCATAGTCGGGATCGTTCTGCTTGTAGCCGGAATGGTTGCCCAGATCGCCCGAGGCCGCGAACACCGCGGTGACGCCGGGGATCTTGGCGATGCGGTCGGCATCCTTGAGGCCCGCCAGGGTCTCGATCATCAGGATCAGCACCAGATTGTCGTTGATGGTGGCGCGATAGCCGCCCGGCACATTGTTGTAGAGGGCAAAGGCCTGGCCGCCGCCATTGGAACGGCGTCCCAGCGGCGGGAAATAGGCCCAGTCGCGCGCCTTGATGGCTTCTTCATAGGAGCGCACCGTCGGCACCACCAGCACCAGCGCGCCGGCGTCCAGCGCATGCTGTTCCTCGCGCTCGTCGGTATAGGCGACGCGCACACCCGGCACCGCCTTGGTATAGGGGCAAGCCGCCCACATGCGCTCGGTGGTCTTCCAGTCGCGGGCATTGTGCTGATGCTCGGTCCAGATGAAATCGTAGCCGGCATTGGCGAAGGAGCAGTAGATTTCCGGATCGGTGGCGGTGAACAAGGTGCCGCCGGTCACGATGCCGCCCGCGAGCATCTTGATCTTCACCGGATTCCACAGCTTGGAGCCCGGCGGCGCGTCAAAGGCCTTGCCGAATTTCCAGGTCTTGTCGTCGAACTTGCCCTGGTTGAGGGCGCCGGCCGGCGCCTTGTCGATGGCATGGCTGTCTTCGCCGGCCTTGGCGGCCAAGGGATATTTCGCCTGGCGGGCCGCAACATCATCTTCGTTGGCCTGGCCGAACGCGGCAACCGCACCAAGACCGACAACCGCAGCGATCGCGGCTGAGAACATCAAGCGTTTCATGAAAAATTCCTCCCCTCCGGACCGGCATCCTGCCGCCCGGTTTGCGCGTGATATGACAGCACATTCCCAAGGCGGTCAAACACCGCAAAACCGCACTTCGCTGTTGCAATATGGCCTTGCCGCACTTCGCTTTGTAGTGTCGGCGCCTGAGGAGAATCCCATGAAAATCATCTGCGCCGCGCTGCTGGCGCTGACCTTGCCGCTGGCTGGGCCGGCCCAGGCTGCCATCACCGCCCAGACCTGGGGCGCGCTGGACGGCAAAGGTGTGGACCTTTTCACCCTGACCAATGCCAAGGGCATGGAAGCCAGGATCACAAATTACGGCGGTGTAATCACATCCATCCGGGTACCGGGCAAAGACGGCGCCAAAGCCAATGTGGCGCAGGGCTTTGACAGCCTGAACGATTATACCAGTGTCGATTACAAGGGCCGCTATGGCGCGCTGATCGGCCGCTTCGCCAACCGCATCAAGGACAACGCCTTCAGCATCGGCAAACTCAACTATCGCATCAGCCGCGATGCTTATGTGCTCAAAGAGTCCAGCAACAAACCCTATGACGAGCGGGTGTGGGACGCCCGCACCAGGGACGGCGATGAACCGCAGCTGATCCTGTCGCTGCTGGACCGCAACGGCACCATGGGCTTTCCCGGCACCTTGCGGGTGGAAGTCACCTACACGCTGACCAGGAACAATGTCCTGCGCATTGCCTATCGCGCCATCAGCGACAAGGATACCGTCATCAGCCTGACCAACCATTCCTATTTCAACATGGCCGGCGATGCGTCGGGGCCGGTGCTGGACCAGTTGTTGACGGTCAATGCCGATACCATCACCGCGGTGGACGAGAAGAATGTCCCCACCGGCGTGCTGCAGCCAGTGGCGGGCACCGCATTCGACTTTCGCCGTCCCACGCCGATCGGCGCGCATATCAATGATCCGGATCCCGTGATCCAGCGAGCGAAGGGCTTCGACCAGAACTATGCCATCAACGGCACGCCAGGCACATTGCGGCTGGCGGCCAGGTTGCACGATCCCAAGTCAGGCCGGGTGCTGGAGGAATGGACGACGCAAGCCGGGCTGCAGGTCTATAGCGCCAATTATGCGCCGCCCACGGTGGCGGCGACCAAGGGCTATCAGATCCACGGCTCCGTGGCGCTGGAGGCGCAAGGATTTCCCAATGCACCCAATATTCCCAGCTTCCCCAGCACGCTGCTGAAGCGGGATACGCAATACAGCGAAGTGACGGAATTCCGCTTCAGCGTCGCGCCGTAAGGCCTAGCGCGAGTAGATCGTCAAACACTGCTGATAGCTCTGCTCGAGCACGTGCTGCTGTGTCGCCGGATCAAAGCCGTTGGCGGTGGCATCCTGGGTCGCCACAGACTTGCAGAAATCACTGTTGGCAGGCAGCACCGGATTGGCCGCCATCGGCTGGGGCGCGACGGTCGCCCTGACCACGGTGGCAGGCGCCCGCGTCTCGGCCGCGACTTCGGTTTCCGCCGCATCGGCATCGCCCATGCCGCCGTAATTCAGGGCATGGTTCCATTGGGCATCGGTGCAGCCGGCCAGCGCCAGGCAGGCGATCAGGATCAGGGGTTTTTTCATGGGGCGGGACCATACCGCCAAGCGCCCAGTTTGCAACCTCAGCCGCCGGCGGGCTTATTTATGCCTCAACCGCCGGCGGGCTGGCCGGCCAGCACTTCCTTGACCTTGGCGGCCAGCTGCTTGAGGCCGAACGGCTTGGGCAGGAAGTGGATATCCTCGGAATTCTGGTCGTTGCGGCGGAAGGCTTCCTCCGCATAGCCGGACATGAAGATGACCGGCAATTCAGGATTGAGCGCCTTCACATGGCGCACCATGGTGGGGCCGTCCATGTTGGGCATCACCACGTCGGTGATGATGAGGTCGATCTTGTTGTCGGCGCTCGTGACGATCTCCAGCGCTTCTTCGCCGCCGCCCGCTTCCAGAACGTTATAGCCGCGCATGCGCAAGGCCCGCGCCGCGAAGGCGCGCACCGCTTCCTCGTCTTCCACCAGCAGGATGGTGTCCTGGCCGGTGACGTCGCGCGCCACGGCGGGCGCGGTTTCCACCGGCGCGGCATCGGACGCCTCGATCATGCGGCGTGGCAGGTAGATATTGAACGCGGTGCCGCGGCCCAGTTCGCTGTCCACGTCGATGAAGCCGCCCGACTGCTTGACGATGCCGTACACAGTGGCAAGGCCAAGTCCGGTGCCCTGGCCGACCGGCTTGGTGGTGAAGAAGGGATCGAAGATCTTGCTCTGGATTTCCTTGGACATGCCGGTGCCGGTGTCGGTCACCTCGATGCGGACATAGTCGCCCGCCGGCATCATCGCGGTGCCCAGCGCCTTGGCATTCACCGCCTGGTTGGAGGTGCGGATGGTCACCGTGCCGCCCGACGGCATCGCATCGCGCGCGTTGACCACCAGGTTGATGATGGCGTTGCCCAGCTGCGCCTCGTCGGCATGCACCGCCCACAGGTCGGGCTCGCGCTCGACATTCAGGGTGATGCCTTCGCCCACCAGGCGGCGCAGCATCTGGGCCAGCTCGCCCACCACATCGCCCAG
>CANBZE010000215.1 GCA_947373775.1 Alphaproteobacteria bacterium | reverse complement strand
GAATAGATGCCGTGCTGATGATGCGGCTTTCCGGAGTCTGGGCTTCACCCAGATTCTGGCTTTGGCGCAGGCGCTGGACAAAGGCTTCATACATGCTGCGGGTCGAGGTGGCATTGGGTTCCAGCGCCTGCAACTGCACCCGCGCCATGTTCTGGGTGCGGGCGGTGCCTTCGGTGCCGCCCAGGCTGCCTTGCAGCGAGTTCAACTGGGCGCGCGCCACCAGCACGTCATTGCCGGCGCTGGCGGCCAGCCGGTTCACTTCCTGGGTGATCTTGAAGCTCAGGTCGCGCTTCTGTTCCTGGATGGCCTGCATCTTGGGATGCAGCGGGCCGTATTTGGTGTTTGCGTCGGATTCCTGCGCCAGCAAGGTTGCCTGCTGGGTGCGCAAGCCCACGATCAACGGTGAGGACACGATCTGGGCGACGTCGGCGGGATTGCCCGACGCCACCAGCTGGCCGATGCGGTCATTGATGGCCAGTTTTTCCGCCAGCACCGAACGCGCCGCCACGACCTGGGCAGAAATGCCGACCATCTGCTGGTCGACGATGGAGCTGCCGGGTGCGGAGTCGTTGAGATTGTGCTCGGCCTTGTAGCGCTGAATGGCTTCCTGCTGAATCTGCAGCTGCTGCGACAGGTCCTGCAGCCGGCGGTTCAGCCAGTCGGTGGTGGCGGTGGTGGCGCCGACCTTGGTGGCGATCTGGGATTTCACATAGGCATCGGCCAGGGTGTTGGCGATCAACGCGGCCTTGCCCGCCTCGCGCGATGAGGCGCTGATGGTGATGGTGGTGGAAAGACCCTGGGTGTCGGCCCAGACATGGCGCTGCAGCGCGTCCACCACGCGGTCGCGGTTCAGAGTGCCGCCGGCCGGGGTGATGTTCTCGAACCAGTTCTTGGGATTGAGCAGCGAGAACATCTCGCCGACCAGATCCACCAGGCTGGGCTGGGCCAGGCCCGGATTGAATTCGGGATCGTCATACAGCTTCAGCCGGTCCACCACGGTGGAGGCCAGATCGCGCGAGGTGATGATCTGGATCTGATTCTGCACCGCGGCCGGATCGTTGCCCAGGGGCGTCAGCACCGCCGACAAATCCGTGACGTTGTTCTTGCGCGGATCCAGGATAACGACCGTCGAACTGGAATAGGTGGTGGGCAGCACCAGCGCCACGGCCAGCGCGCACAGCACGGTGGCCAGCAGCACACGGGTGATGAGCACGCGGCGCGCATCCAGCAGGCGGATGAAGTCGGCGAACTGGAACGCGCCGGGGGCATACTGCGGCGGGGCCGCGTAACCGCGCGGCACGTAATGGGCCGGGGTCAGGCTGGGTGGAGGCCGGTATGGAGACATCTCGCGCAAACAGCCCTTTAAGGGCGGCCAATCTAAAAGCCCCCCAAGGGTTTAACTTTTACCGGCGGCTGCCTGATGAATGGTTAACGTCGCCGGCCGCCGCCGGCGCATCACCCCCCGAAAACGGTTCTTTTTGCGGTTAAAACGGGTCCCGGCGCGCTTTCCAGCAGAGCCCGGACGGCCGGCGGGGCGGACCGGACACAGGCACGCACCACGTTATGGTCGTCCCAGGGCACGTCATGAAAGGCGCGGCCGAACCAGGGGCTGCGCGGGTCGCGCAGCCATTCGCGGGGGAAAAGCGCGATCTCGGAGCGGTCGGTCGCCGCCGGGCGGGTGCGGCCACCAAGCCCGGCCGCCTGCAACAAGGCCGCGGGCAGGTCTTCGTCCAGCGCCAGATGCGTGGTCGGGGTGGCGCGGGCATTCATTTCCAGAAGATGCACATGGCCCTTTGCGTCCCGGATGTAGTCCAGCCCGAACAGGCCCGACAGGTTCAGCGCAGCGGCGATGGCGATGGCGGACGCCTCCATCTGCGGGCAGGGCACATGGGCAATCACGCTGGCCGGACTGGTGGGGGTGGTGGACAGCAGCACGTCGAAATGATGCGACCCCACGACCTTGCCCCGCCAGCAAGCGATGGAGCTGGTGGCGGCCGCGCCGCTGATGAAGGCCTGGGCGCTGATGCGGACGGGTGCCGGGGTCAGCGCGCGGGTGAGGAAATGCAAGCCCCGGCCGCGCACCGCCCGCGCCGCATCGCGCAGGCGCGATGGGCTGTTCATGCGGTGGAAGGCGCCCCGGGCTTCTTCGCGGGTGGCGGCGATGACCACGCCTTCGCCGCCCCAGCTGTGATCGCATTTGATGACCAGTGGCAGGCCCAGCTGGCGCATGGCCTCTTCCAGTTCTTCTTCGCTGCTGAGCGCAGTGGAGGCGGCGGCCGGCGCACCCGCCTTTGCGGCGGCGTCCAGGAATTCCATTCGGCCCATGATGGGCGCACCACGGCTGCGGTTCACCAGCTCGGCGGCCTGGTCATCGCAGGGAATGATCATGTCGGGCCGCGCCGCGGCGATGGCGCTGGTCAGCGAGTCCATGGCGATGATCGGGTAATAGTCATGCATCCGCGAAGGATAGCGCGAGCGTGCGAGCAGTCCGCGCGGCGGACGCAGCGCTTCAACATAGGCGCCCACATCCGTGAATGCGCAGGCCAGCTGCGCCGGGAACGGCCAATCCAGGGTGGTTGAAACGAGCAAGATACCGGCGGACATGCCGGGAACTTTATGCGGTGCGCGTCAACCATCGGTGAACGTCTTGAATGCTAATCTGTCGGGAAGTTCAGGAATAAGCGTCTCAAATCGGGACACCGGGGGAAAGTCGTGATTGATACCGCCATTGTCGGCGCCGGTCCTTATGGCCTTTCTCTGGCCGCGCATCTGAGCGCGGCGGGCGCGAACTTTCGCATCTTCGGCAAGCCGCTGACCAGTTGGCGCGAGAATATGCCCAAGGGCATGATGCTGAAATCGGACGGCTTCGCCTCCAACCTGTCAGCGCCCGATGCGCAATCCACCCTCAAGGCGTGGTGCACCGAACGCGGCATTGAATATGACGATGAATATATTCCGGTGCCGCTGTCGGTGTTCGTGGAATATGCCGCCTGGTTCCAGAAGCGCCACGTGCCCAGCCTGGAAGAGCATCAGGTGATTTCGGTTGCCCGGAGCAGCCGCGGCTTCATCCTGTGGCTGGACAATGGGGAAAGCTTGGAAGCGGCCAATGTCGTGCTGGCCGTCGGCATCAACTGGTTTCAGAATATGCCCGCATGCCTGAGCGGGCTGCCGGCTCAATTTTTGTCGCATTCCTTTGGCCATCGGGAACTGACCCAGTTCGCCGGCAAGCGCCTGCTGGTGCTGGGCGCCGGTTCTTCGGCCGTGAACACGGCGGTGATGGCGCAGGAAGCCGATGTCGACGTCGCGCTGGTGACGCGCGCCGATGAAATCCAGTTCCACACCCCGCCCGATCCGGATGCGGTATCGTGGCTTCGCGCCATTACCCATCCCTCCAGCGGCATCGGCCCGGGCTGGCGTTCCTTCCTGTGCACCAATGCGCCGCGCCTGTTCCGTCGCATGCCGGACGCGCTGCGCTTGCGTGCCACCAAGCGCCATCTGGGCCCTGAATCCGGCTGGTACATGCGCGGCAAGCTGACGGCGCAGCAGTATCTGGGTCACACAATCGAAGGTGCGCGCGCGCAAGGGGACCGTGCCGTGCTGGTCGCCCGTAACGATGAAGGCACTCGCGTCGAGATCGCCGCCGACCACATCATCGCGGCCACCGGCTTCAAGCCGGACCTGCGCCGCCTGCCGTTCCTCGACTCCAGCCTGCGCGACGCGATCGCGCATCTGGAGCATACCCCGCGCCTGTCCGGCAATTTCGAGACCAGCGTGCCGGGCCTCTACACGCTGGGCATCCTGGCGGCCAACAGTTTCGGTCCGCTGATGCGTTTCATGGTCGGTGCCGAATATGCCGCGCCGCGCCTGGCGGCGCGCTTGGTCAAGTCGGCGACGAAATCGCGGGCTGTCGCCTAGTAGTTGAGACGCCGTCCAGCGAAGGCTTGCGCCATCGCATCCCATAAGGGCTTCTTGCGCATCTGCGCGTCATAAGGCGTCTTGCGCAGCCGCCAGGCCAGCAGCTTGAGCTTCCATTCGTCCGGCGGATCGACATACCGGTCCGACAGGTTCCAGGTCAGCACCGCCTGGGTAGCCGGATTGTCCAGCGCCACGTCCAGGAAGCGCCGCGCCTCGTCCGCGACCGCCCGGTCGCGCGCCGCGATGTCATAAGATCCGCCGGTATCGTCCACATCCAGCTCGGTGATCAGGATGATCAGGCCGCGGTCGCGGATTTCCTGCAGGAAGGCGCGCAGCTTGCGCTGGTCTATCCTGTTGCCGAAGGCCGACAGATGGCCCTGTATCCCCAGCGCGTCTATCGGCGTCTTGCGTTTCAGCATCCCGTCCAGCAGCCGCAAGGTGATGGTGCGGAAGCGGTCATTGTCGGGGGACCCCTGTTCAAAGCCCCAGTCGTTATAGACCAGCTTGACCCTGGGATCGGCGGCGCGCGCGGCGTGGAACGCCATGTCGATATAGCTGGGCCCGAACGCATCCAGCCAAATGGAAGGACGAAGCCCATCGGCACGGATGGCGGTGCCTGGCGGCGCCAAGGCTTCATTGACCACGTCAACCGAGTCCATGCGATAGCGTTGCAGCAC
>CANBZE010000214.1 GCA_947373775.1 Alphaproteobacteria bacterium | reverse complement strand
GGCGATGGAGAATGGCCGCGTCACAGGCATTTTTGCACGCAGCGGCATCGGCAGCGGCGCGCGGCTGATCCTGTTCCGCGCCCGCGCCGTGATCCTGGCGACCGGCGGGCTGGGCTCGCTATATGCCGTCACCACCAACCCACCGGAAGCACGCGGCGAAGGTCTTGGCATGGCGGCGCGCGCAGGCGCGATCATCGCCGATCCGGAATTCGTGCAGTTCCATCCCACCGCCATCGACATCGGCCGCGATCCCGCACCGTTGGCGACCGAAGCGCTGCGCGGCGAAGGCGCGGTGCTGATCAACGACCGCGGCGAGCGTTTCATGACCGGTGTTCACAACGATGCAGAACTGGCGCCGCGCGACATCGTCGCCCGCGCCATCCATCGCCAGATCACGTCGGGTTCCAGGGTCTATCTGGATTGCCGCGAGGCAATCGGCGCGGACTTCCCGCGGCACTTCCCCACCGTTTATGCCGCCTGCATGTCGGCGGGGATCGATCCGGTCACCGCAATGATCCCGGTGGCGCCGGCCGCGCATTACCATATGGGCGGCATTGCCTCGGACGAAAATGGCCGCTCCTCCCTGCCCGGCCTGTGGGTGGTTGGCGAATGCGCCGCCACCGGGTTGCATGGCGCCAACCGTCTGGCATCAAACTCCTTGCTGGAGGGCTTGGTGTTCGGCGCCCGCGTCGCCGATGACGTGCGCGGCCAGCTGGCAGCGGGCGCCTTGCGCGGCGCCCCGCCCGCGCCGCAGCGTTTTGCCTCGCCTGCCCCGCCGCATGTGCTGCGCAACGCGATGACCGGCGGCGTCGGCGTGGAACGCGATGTTACCGGCATGCGCGCTGCGCTGGACGTCATCACCCGGCTGGAAACCACCAGCAGCGAACCGGCCCTGCTCAACATGACGGCGGCGGCCAAGCTGGTCACCGCAGCGGCGCTGGCGCGGCAGGAATCGCGCGGCGGCCATTGGCGCAGCGACTTCCCGCAGACCGCCAAGACCGCCACCCGCACCTTCATGACCTTGGCGGACGCGGACAGGATCGCCGCCGGTGGCGAGGCAGTGCCCGCCAGCCGCGCCCGCAAATGACATTGTCATTGGACTTCACGCGGCCACCTTCGGCGCTGCTGTTCGAGCCTTTGGTTCGCGCGGCGCTGGAAGAGGATCTGGGCCGCGCCGGCGATATCACCAGCCAGCTCACCATCCCGGCGGACAAACAGGCGACCGCCAAATTCGTCGCCCGCAAGCCCGGACGCATCGCCGGGCTGATCTGCGCCGAAGCCGCCTTCCTGCTGGTCGATCCGGCGGTAAAATTCACCGTGGCCTTGCCGGACGGTTCCGATGCCGCAGCGGGCGCGATGCTGGCCACGGTTTCCGGTCCCGCCCGCAGCATCCTGACCGCCGAACGGGTGGCGCTGAATTTCCTGGGGCCCTTGTCGGGCACCGCCACGGCCACCGCGGCGCTGGTCAAGACGGTCGAAGGCACAAACGCCCGCATCGTCTGCACCCGCAAGACTCTGCCCGGCCTGCGCACCTTGCAGAAATACGCCGTGCGCTGCGGCGGCGGCTTCAATCACCGTTTCGGGCTGGATGATGCCGCCATGGTCAAGGACAACCATGTCCAGGCAGCCGGCGGCATCGGCCCCGCCGTGCGCTCCTTGCGCGCCGGCCTGGGCCATATGGTGCGGATCGAGGTGGAAGTGGACCGGCTGGAACAGCTGGAAGAAGCGCTCGCCCTCGGCGTCGACCGCATCCTGCTGGACAATATGTCGTTGGACGATCTTCGCCGCGCCGTGGCGCTGGCTAAAGGCAAGGCGGTGCTGGAAGCATCGGGCAACGTCACATTGGCAACGGTGCGCGCCATCGCCGAAACCGGCGTCGATTATATCAGCTCAGGAGCCATCACCCACAGCGCGCCGAACCTCGATATCGGATTGGACTTCTAAGAACTAGCTTTCGCGCGTACGCGAAGCGTTGCGATAGAAGACGTGGTTCCCGATCCGGGTCGTCTTGTCCATCGTGTCGGCCCAGTCGGGCGAGACCGACGCGGCGTGGAAGTTCAGGGCGCCGCCGGTGGCGTTTCGCAGGTTCACCTGGCCGGTCAGGATCTTGGCCGCCAAGGCCTCGGCTTCGCGCCAGGCGCCGGGCTGCTTGGCGCGCTTCATGTCACCATTGCAAGTGAAGGAGAACTGGCAGCCGGAACGGCTGGAGCCTTCATAGACCACGGCGCAGATCGAATGGCCGTAATCGCCATGGTTCATGCGGTGGAACACCACCTCGGCAATGGCCTTCTGCCCGCCGGCGCCTTCGCCGCGGGCTTCGTAATACAGCACTTCCGACAAGCATTTGTGCTCAGCCAGAAGCTGGCTCATCACGGTGTCGGTGGCCGGCTTGGCAACTTCGGCCACGGCAACTGCGGGCTTCAGCGCCGCGACTTTGTCCGTGGACGGATGATAGGTCATGGAGGCGCCGATGGCGGCGCTGGCGGTGGCGAGAATGATCGCCATCGCGGCAACGAGCACGCGGTCGGAACGCGAAATCGCGTCATTGGTTTTCTTGGACATCAGGCTGTTACTCTTTCGGCTTGTTAGAATTCGCTTGGTCTTGCGGCTTGGTCTATTTCGCTCTTGCTCGTATCGCGCCCCTTCGGCGTTCAATGCGCAGTGGCTATTTCAATCAGGCTGTGTCGATTGCGCGTGATCCTCAAAAAGTTCCGAACGGTTCCCAGCACCTGGTGGGCGGCTTGTGCCCCTCAAAAAACGAATCGTCAAACAAATTTTTTTATTAACGTGACAGAACGTCATTAAAAGGCCGGAAAATCCAGCCTTTTCCTGCCTCTCGCCTGTAACATTAAACGTCGCTGCGACTCTTTTTCAGTGCCGCCTGTGCTGCCGCAAGACGCGCAATCGGCACGCGAAATGGTGAACACGACACATAATCGAGCCCTGAGTCGTGACAGAAGCGAATGGAATCGGGGTCGCCGCCATGCTCTCCGCAGATACCAAGCTTGAGTTTTTCGCGGGTCTTGCGCCCCCTTTCGGCCGCAATTGAAATCAGTTCACCCACGCCATCGATATCCAGCGAGACGAACGGATCGCGCGCGATCACGCCCTTGGTCAGATAGTCGCTGAGAAACATGCCGGCGTCATCGCGCGACACGCCCAGGGTGGTTTGCGTCAGATCGTTGGTGCCGAACGAGAAGAACTGCGCGGTCTGCGCAATCTCGCCGGCCTTCAACGCGGCGCGCGGCAGTTCGATCATCGTTCCGATCAGGTAATTTGGGACTTTCCCGCGCTCCTGTTTCACCGCGTCCGCTACGGCCGCGATGCGGGCCGCCAATATGTCCAGCTCCGACTTGAAGGCCACCAGCGGGATCATGATTTCCAGCTGCACAGGCGCCCCGCCCTTCTCTTCTACCGCCAGCGCCGCTTCCAGGATGGCGCGGGCCTGCATCTCGTAGATTTCCGGATAGGTGATGCCCAGGCGGCAGCCGCGATGGCCCAGCATCGGATTGGCTTCATGCAGCGTGATGGCGCGAGCCCGCAGTTTCTTGACGTTGGTGCCGGCGGCGGCGGCGACTTCCGCGAACTCTTCTTCCTTGTGCGGCAAAAATTCGTGCAGCGGCGGATCCAGCAGACGAATGGTGACCGGCAGGCCCGCCATTTCCTGGAAGATGCCTTCGAAATCGGCGCGCTGCATGGGCAGCAGTTTGGCCAGCGCGGTTTTGCGCTCGTCTTCGGCGTCGGCCAGGATCATCTGGCGCACCGCGATGATGCGGTCGGCTTCGAAGAACATGTGCTCGGTACGGCACAGGCCGATGCCTTCGGCGCCGAACTTGCGGGCCGTGGCGGCGTCCTGCGGCGTGTCGGCATTGGTGCGCACTTTCAGGCGGCGGACCTCGTCCGCCCATCCCATCAGTGTGCCGAAATCGCCGGTCATTTCCGGCTGGCGCAGGCCCACCTTGCCCTTGAACACCAGGCCGGCCGCGCCGTCGATGGTGATGATGTCGCCGCGCACGATGGTGACATTGCCCGCCACCATCTCGCCGCGCACCGCATCGATCTTCAGCATGCCGGCGCCGGAGACGCAGGGCCGCCCCATGCCGCGCGCCACCACCGCCGCGTGGCTGGTCATGCCGCCGCGCGCAGTCAGGATGCCGCGCGCCGCATGCATGCCGTGAATGTCTTCGGGACTGGTTTCGGTGCGCACCAGGATCACATCGCGATTGTCGGCGGCCAGCTTCTCGGCCTCCTCCGCGGTGAATGCGACTTCGCCGGTGGCGGCGCCCGGCGATGCGCCCAGGCCCATCGCGATCTGCTCGCGCGGCGCATCGGGATCGAGCGTGGGATGTAACAGCTGGTTCAAGGCTTCCGGCTCGACGCGGGTGATGGCGATCTTCTTGTCGATCAGGCCTTCGCGCTCCATGTCCACGGCGGCTTTCAGCGCGGCTTCGGCGGTGCGCTTGCCGGAGCGGGTCTGCAGCATGAACAGCTTGCCTTCCTGCACCGTGAATTCCACGTCCTGCATGTCGCGGTAATGCTGTTCCAGCTGCTCGCCGATGGCGCGCAATTCCTCGTATGCCGTGGGCATGGCTTC
>CANBZE010000213.1 GCA_947373775.1 Alphaproteobacteria bacterium | reverse complement strand
TGTCCAGGTCGGCCTTGTCCTGATCGCTATAGGCCTGGTTCAGGCGCTGGGGCGCCTGCTGGCCCGCGCCGCCCAGAAGGACGGCGGAACAAAGCGCGGCAATGACGAGGGAGAAACGGCGCATCGGCAAAGCTCACACGGCAAGATGGAGATATTGAGGCCATTTGCGGCTGATGGAGGGGCAAGATAGATTCCGCGCAGCAATAAGCAACCCCAAGAATCCTTAAGCTTCATGTCCGATTCTGCATTTGACCATATCGCGGTACTGGGCGCCGGCGCCTGGGGCACCGCCCTCGCACTGGCCGCCCATGGCGCCGGGCGCCAGGTGACTTTGTGGGTGCGCGAGGAAGATGCCCTGGCCGACATCCGTGCCGGGCGCGGCAACCGTTTCCTGCCCGGCGTGACCTTGCCCAGGGACCTGGCCGTCACCGGTGACCTGGCCGAGGCGTGCAAAGCAGACGCGCTGCTGCTGGTGGTGCCGGCCCAGGTGCTGCACAGCTTTGCCGATTCCCTCAAACCGCATCTGAAACCCGGCCAGCCGCTGGTGATCTGCGCCAAGGGCATCGAGAAAGGCAGCGGCAAGCTGGTGACCGAAGTCGCCGCAGAGGCGCTGCCGGGCGCGGCGCTGGCGATTCTTTCCGGCCCCAGCTTTGCGCGTGACGTGGCACGCGGTCTTCCCACCGCCGTCACCATCGCCGCCAAGGACGATCTGGCGGCCAGACTGCAGGCCGCGCTGGGCAGCGCGAGCTTCCGTCCCTATGCCAGCGATGACCTGACCGGCGTGGCGCTGGGGGGCGCGGCCAAGAATGTCTATGCCATCGCCTGCGGCGTGGTCGAAGGCATGGGCTTGGGCGAGAATGCCCGCGCCGCACTGCTGGCGCGCAGCTTCGCCGAACTGTCGCGGCTGGGCGAAGCGCTGGGCGCAAGATCCGAGACATTGATGGGGTTGTCGGGCCTGGGCGACTTGGTGCTGACGGCCACCAGCAAGTCGTCGCGAAATTTCTCCTATGGCGCGGCCATCGGTGCCGGCGTCGCGCCGGACGGCAAGCTGGCCGAAGGCGTGGACACCGCGCCGGCGCTGGTGGCGCGCGCAAAATCCGCCAATGTTGAAATGCCCATCGCCGAAGCCATGGCCGACCTGCTGAGCGGCGCGCTGCCGCCGGGCGAAGCCATGCTGCGGCTGATGAGCCGAAAATTAAAGGCGGAATAGATGGCTTACTGGCTGTTCAAGAGCGAACCCGACGCCTGGTCGTGGGAGATGCAGAAGAAAAAGGGCGCCAAGGGCGAGCCCTGGAGCGGGGTGCGCAACCACACCGCCAAGCTGAACATGAAGGCGATGAAGAAAGGCGATCTGGGCTTTTTCTATCATTCCAACGAACAGAAAGCCGTGGTCGGCATCGTCGAAGTGATCGAGGAATTTCAGCCCGATCCCACCGACGAGAAAGGCCAGTTCGGCCTTGTGGTGGTGAAAGCGGTGAAGGACATGCCCAAGCCCGTCACCCTGGCGGACTGCAAGGTGAACCCGAAGCTGGCGGAGATGAGCCTGGTCAACAGCTTCCGCCTGTCGGTGCAGCCGGTAAAGCCCGCCGAGTGGAAAGAGGTCTGCAAAATGGGCGGGCTAAAGTAGCTACTGCTTCTTCGCGAACTTGGCGGCAAAGAAGTCGCCCGCATTCCAGCTCGGGCGCGGCCCATCCGCGAGTTCGCGGGTGATGGCGTAATTCAGCTTTGCGAACTTTGCGCCCACGTCATAGCGGATCGGCTGGCTGAGATCGTCGCTGGGCTTGTGGTAGTTCGTGCGCATGAAGAATTCGGTGGCCGCCTTGCCGCCATTGGCATAGCCGGTGGCCAGGAACACCGCCGGAATACCCTGTTCGACAAAGCGGTAATGGTCGGAGCGGGTGAAGATGCCTTCGTCCGGCATGGGATCAGGCGACAGTTTCACGCCCATGCCGGCAGCAGCGCGGCGCACCGCCGGGCCGATGCTGGAGCGATCGGCGCCGAACGCCACCACATCGGTAAAGTCATAGGTGATGATCGGCATGTCCAGATCCACGTCGGCGGTGATGGCGGATTTGGGCACAGTGGGATTGCGGGCGAAATAGTCCGCGCCGATCAGGCCCTTTTCCTCGGCGGTGTCCACCAGGAACAGCAGCGAGCGCTTGGGCGCCTTGCCGCGGAACAACCGCGCCACTTCCAGGGTGGTGGCGACGCCGGAGGCATTGTCCAGCGCGCCATTGTTGATGGCATCGCCCTTTACCGGCGGGGTGATGCCGATATGGTCGAGATGGCCGGACAGCACGACATACTCGTCTTTCAACTTCGGATCGCTGCCGGGCAGCAGGCCCACGATATTCTCGCTCTCGCTGTTCTTGATCTCGCTGTGCAGTTCGGCCTTCAGCGACAGATGGAGGTCGAATCCCTGGATGGCGCCGCCTTTCGTTTCCGCGGCGTCCAGGATCGTGTCCGTACGGTCACCCAGCAGCTTGCTGGCGCCCGCCACGCTGACGAAGGCCAGCGACGGCAGCGGCACGGCCACAAAGGGTTTGCCATCGGCCTGGCGCCAGGTCATGCCCCAGCTTTTGTATTGCCGCGCGATGTTGGCGAAGGGATAGAGCTTTTCACCCGTGCGGGTGCCGATGGAGACAAAGCCGACGGCCCCGCGGGTCCACGCCGCCTTCAGCTTGGTGCGGCCGTTGCGATAATAGGCGCGCTCTTCGGTCTGGAGGAACTTAGGTGCGCCGGACAGCGCCACCACGATCTTGCCCTTCACATCCAGGCCTTTGTAATCATCGCGGCCATGTTCGGGCGCCACCAGGCCATAGCCGACGAACACCAGCGGCGCTTCCACCGCCAACTTCTCGGACTGCACGCTGTCGCCGGTGAGATAATCCTTGCCGAACACCAATGGGATGGCGCGGCCATCCGGTGCGGTCAGCATGACTTTGCCTTCATCGCGTGGGCGCCAGGCCACCAGCGGTACATGCTGGAAATAGCTGCCCTTGCCGCCCAGCGGTGTCAGACCGATCTGCTTCATCTGGCCGGCGACATATTTGGCCGCCATGTCATATTCGGGGGTACCCGCCTCGCGGCCCTTGAGCTTGTCGCTGGCCAGGAACGCCATGTCGGCGCGCATGTTGGCAGCGGAATCGGATGTGGGCTGTGCGGCGGCAGGCGCCAGCAAGGCCAGGCATGCCAGCAGGATGAGGCACGTTTTCATCGCCGCTCCGAAGTTACAGGTATCGCCGCAGGAGCAAAGTATAGGGCGAAAATCCCGCGCCCTCATAGGAGCGAATGGCGCGGCGGTTGTGCGCCAGCACCCCCACCATCAGAAGCTTGTGGCCCAGGCCCCGCGACCAGCCTTCGCAGGCCGCCATCAGGGCGCGGCCCAAGCCCTTGCCGCGCGCATCCGGCACCACGAACAGTTCGGCCAGGAAGCCGTGGCGGCGTTCGGGCTCCTTGATGAACAGCTGGCCATGTTCCTCATGGGCGAAGGCCCAGCCCACCGGCGCGCCGCCGTCTTCGGCAATGAACATGGCGCCATGCTTCTCGGCGCAGCGGTGCTGGACATCGCGCCAATGGTCGGCGGCGAAATCGGGGTCGCGGCGGCGGTCGGGTTCGAACGCGGCCTCGTAATCCTGCAGGCCGGTTATGAAGGACAAGATCGCAGGCTCGTCCCGCGGCAACCGTGCTTCGCGTATATTAATGGTCGAGCGCCTTGACGATTTCTTCCGTCATCTTCTTGGCGTCGGCGAACAGCATCATGGTGTTGTCCTTGAAGAACAGCTCGTTCTCCACGCCGGCATAACCGGCGCCCATGCCGCGCTTGATGAACAGCACGGTCTTGGCCTTTTCCACGTCCAGCACCGGCATGCCGAAGATCGGCGACTTGGGATCGGTCTTGGCGCTGGGATTGGTGACGTCGTTGGCGCCGATGACATAGGCGACATCGGCCTGGGCGAACTGGCTGTTGATGTCTTCCAGCTCGAACACTTCATCGTACGGCACATTGGCTTCGGCCAGCAGCACGTTCATGTGGCCGGGCATGCGGCCCGCCACGGGATGGATGGCGTAGCTGACCTTGACGCCTTCCTTCTTGAGCTTGTCGGCCATTTCGCGCACGGCGTGCTGGGCCTGGGCCACCGCCATGCCATAGCCCGGCACGATGATGACGCTGGAGGCGTTCTTCATGATGAAGGCGGCGTCGTCGGCCGAGCCTTGTTTCACGGGCCGCGTCTCGGCCGGGCCCTTAGGACCGCTGGTATCGCCGCCGAAGCCGCCGGCAATGACGCTGACAAAGCTGCGGTTCATGCCCTTGCACATGATGTAGGACAGGATCGCGCCCGAGGAACCCACCAGCGCGCCGGTGATGATCAGGGCGGTATTCTCCAGGGTGAAGCCGATGCCGGCTGCCGCCCAACCCGACTAGGAGTTCAGCATCGACACCACCACCGGCATGTCGGCGCCGCCGATGGGAATGATGAGCGTGATGCCGAAGATGAAGGCCAGGCCCGTGATTGCCCAGAAGGTCCATTCCTGCTGGTCCATCACGAAATAGACGATCAGGCCGATGATCGAGGCGAACAGCGCCAGGTTCAGCAGATGC
>CANBZE010000212.1 GCA_947373775.1 Alphaproteobacteria bacterium | reverse complement strand
CTGATCGGCGATGTGACGGCGGACTTTGTCTATGCGCGCATCATGGGCACGCAGGCGAAAGAAGCGTTGGGCTATCCCTCCGCTGTGCTGAAAAAATGGGCGGAGCGCGCCCATGATTGGGAGAAGGGCGAATCTCCCAAGAAAGAACTGCTGATTGCGCCGGCTGCTCCGAAGAAAAAGCGCGATGTCTTCCTGTTCGTGATTTCGGGCGCCAAGGAACGCAATCCGGCCGCCGCCCAGGCCATCATCGCCGCGCTCTAGGCGCAATGCTTTCATGCAGAGGCGCCGGTTGCGCCGCCGGCGCACTGTGTCAGCATGATCGCGGATTTTGGGGGCCGTGCGATGAAACTGATCGGGATGCTGGACTCGCCCTATGTACGCCGGGTGGCGGTATCGCTGAAGGTGCTGGGGCTGCCGTTTGAACTGGACCAGCTTTCGGTGTTCCGCAATTTCGAGCAATTCTCCGCCATCAACCCGGTGGTCAAGGCGCCGACATTGGTGACCGATGACGGTGTGGTGCTGATGGAATCCAGCCTGATCCTGCAACACATCGCGGAAATCGCGCCGCGCAGCCTGATGCCCAAGGGTGCCGCGCACGCGGTGGCGTCGCGCCAAGTCGGGTTGGCTTTGGCGGCCTGCGAGAAAAGCGTTTCCATTGTGTACGAACTCAACACGCGGCCTGCCGAGAAGCAGCACCAGCCCTGGCTGGACCGGGTGGTGGGCCAGCTTCACCACGCCTATGCCGCGCTGGAAGCGGAAATCCCGAATGACTGGTTCGGTGGCGAAGATTTGATGCAACCGCAGATCACCACCGCGGTGGCATGGCGCTTTACTCAGCACACCTCGCCGGGCCGCCTCGCGGCGGCGGAATTTCCCAGGCTGGCGGCGCTGTCGGTCCGGGCGGAATCACTGCCGGCCTTCCGCGAAACCAACTTCACCGAAGCCGTGTTCGGTTCGGGCAAATAGTCTCCGGGCGCGGATTAGTGGGCCGCCACGCATGCGCCCACTAGGTGTAGACTTGGGTGTATAATGGCGTGTGCGCCCGCGCGTCGTGCCTGTGGAGCAGTCGTTCAAGCGGCTTGAACACATGGTGCGCAATCGGTTGATTGCTCGCCCGCCGACGCTGAAGCTCAGGACCGATGGAACAGGAAGCCTACCGCCACGTCCCATACGACATCGACATCGAGCAGGCTCTGCTCGGTGCGATCCTGGCGGACAACCGGGCGATGGAGCGTGCCAGCGCAATCGTCAAATCCGAACATTTCTACGATCCGCTGCATGGCCGCATCTTCGAGACCATGACGCAGATGATCGAGCGCGGCGGCGTTGTCGTCACGCCGCTGACCCTGCATGCCACCATGAAGTCCGATCCCGGCGTGATCGAGACCGGCGGCCAGGCCTATTTCGACGCCCTGCGCGCCGCGGCGCCGGCCATCCCCAATATCCGTGATTTCGGCAACATCCTGGCTGACCTGTATGTGCGCCGCAGCCTGATCCGCATCGGCGAGGATATCGTCAACACCGCCTATGACGCGCCCACCGAAAAGACCTCCAAGGACCAGATCGCCGAGGCCGAAAAGGCGCTCTATGCGGTGGCCGAGACCAACAAGTATGGCGAAGGCGCGCTGGATTTCCACGAAGCGCTGCGCCTGGCCGTGGAGTCGGCGGAAAAGGCCCATGCCCGCGGCGGGCGCATCTCCGGCGTCACCTCCGGCTTCACCGATATCGACAATCTGCTGGGCGGTTTGCAGCCCTCGGACCTTCTGATCCTGGCCGGGCGTCCCGGCATGGGCAAGACGGCGCTGGGCACCAACATGGCCTTCCATTGCGCCAAGCAGTACATGCGCGACCTGGAAAACAATGCCGAATATCCCAGCGGCACGCCGGTGCTATTCTTCAGCCTGGAAATGGCCGCCCAGCAGCTCTCGGCGCGTATCCTGTCCGAGCAGGCCGAACTGGAAATGTGGAAGATCCGCAACGGCAAGTTCAGCGAAAGCGAGTGGGAGAAATTCGTTCTCACCATGCAGGACCTGTCCAGCCTGCCGCTCTATATCGACGATTCCGGCGGCATCTCCATCGCCCAGATCGCGGCGCGCGCCCGCCGCCTGAAGCGCGAAAAGAATATCGGCCTGATCATCATCGATTACCTGCAGCTGGTAGAGCCGTCGCGCCGCCACGAAAACCGGGTGCAGGAAATCACCGAGGTCACCAAGGGTCTCAAGACCCTGGCCAAGGAGCTGAACGTGCCGGTGCTGGCGCTGTCGCAGCTGTCGCGCGGCGTGGATGCGCGCGACGACAAGCGCCCGGTGCTGTCCGACTTGCGTGAATCCGGCTCCATCGAGCAGGACGCCGACGTGGTGATGTTCGTGTACCGCGAGGAATATTACCTCAAGTCGCGCGAGCCGGAACCCGGCAGCGCCGAGCATGCCAAGTGGATGGAAAAGCTGGAACGCGCCACCAATCGCGCCGAAGTGCTGGTGGAAAAACACCGCCACGGCGCCACCCGGGCCATCGATCTGGTGTTCGAAGGCATGTATACCCGCTTCAGCAACATGGCGAGCGACGGCTACACGCCGCCCGGTTGATCAAAGCGCCGTCTTGACCGCAACAAAGCGCGCGCCGCCCAGCAGCGCCGCCATCTGGCGCGGAATCAGCTTCAGGTCATAGAAAAAGCGCACCACTTCGCGCTTGGCATAGGTGAGGCCGAAGGCGCGCAGGCCTTTGCGCGTGCCTTCGATGTCGGACTTGGCGCCGACAAACTGTTCCTGCCGCGCGATGGCGGGCAACAGTTGCCAGGGCGAAAGCTGTGCGAACAATTTCGAATTGTTGGGATTGACCAGCAGGTGATCCACCGGCAAATCGAAGCGTGTCTGATCGAGCAAAAGCTTCGCCGCCGCGCGGTTCAGTATGTAGGCCGCGGCGCCGGTATGGCGCGACAGCATCTGGCCCATCTGGAAATCGCCGACGGTCTTCATGTCTGTCAGCAGCACGCGCTGGCCGGGCGGGCCGTAATGCTCCAGCTTCACAACCTTCACGCCGTCCGGAATCCAGGCATCGTTCGCGAGCAGCGCACCGGCCACCTGCGACAGCACCACATCGTCTTCCAGGAAGGCGGCATGGGCATCGGGCCCGGCCAGGAACAATTCCCATGCGGCGCGATGCGACAGCAGGCACGCCTTGTCGCCGCGCGGGATCTCGCCCAATGGCCCGCCATCCGCAAACCAGCGGTCCAAGGCTTCCGGCGGGGCCGCGGCGGCATCGCGGGCCTCCACCCGGTCCAGGACAACGCCCAGCGCCGCGCCCTGCGCGGTCATGGCCGCTAGCCGGTCGGGCCGCCGCCCCAGGTTGATCAGGTAGGTATGCATGACACTGGGGTTAGCATTTTTGCCGGTTTTCCGCCATTAACCCGCTGACTTCACGTGGTTTTGGCCCTGTTTTTCCCGCTCCCACGCTTCTATATGGTGGGTACGCGGGGATGCGTTTGACGGATACCAGCTTTTGGCCAGTGATTTAGCCCTGACGCACCCGTTTTTGCGTCCCGGAACAGGCCCCTTGGGGCCCGAGGAACAGCGCCGTGCGGCCAGGTCCAGGGCCGTCTCCACGGCGGTCACCACGCTGCTGCACGTCCTGTTCTTTTTCTTCTTCGTATTGGCGGTGCATCCCTTCGACATGAAGAGCCGGCCGCTGATCGAAACCATCCTTACCCTGACCATGCCGGGCAACAATCGCCCGCCGCCCGAGAAGCCCATCAATCCGGAAATCCTCACCACCGCGCCGCCCCGCATGCTGGCGGCGCCCATTCCCGTTGTTCCCAAGCCGCCCCCGATCCATCCCGAGGATGAAAACAAGGCCGGCGGCCAGCCCGGCGACATATTGGGCGCGGTGGGCCGCTCGCTGGCCTGCGATGCCGGCAGCTGGGAGCACTTGACCAGCGCCGAGCGCGAACGCTGCGGCCTGTATCCCTGGCGCGGCATGCGGCTGCCCAACGGCATCCTGGTGATGATCCCGCGCAGTGTCTTGCCGCGCCTGAAGGAAGCGCCCGACACCCAGTTCGGGATCAATACAGGCCAGGACCGCATCGGCGCCGATGTCCGCAACGGCATCATTCCGGGGCAGGGCGGCTGTCCCATCCTGCAGAACACGCCCTGCATGCATGTGTCGCCGGGCATGCAATCGGCCACCGGGAATAATTGAGCGATGGACGCCAAGCTTCGCCCCCGCCATCCTGCTCCCATGAGCGAGGCCCCCGTAAGCGAAGGAAGTGATTTCCAGGCCGCGCGCCTGACGGTGCGGCTGCCGGCTATTGTCGCCAACTACCGCACCTATCGCCGCATGGCGGGGCCCACGGCGGTGGCGGCGGTGGTCAAGGCGGACGGCTATGGCCTGGGCGCGGCGCGCGTCGCGCCGGCGCTGGCGCAGGCCGGTTGCGATTCCTTTTTCGTGGCGCGGCTGGAAGAAGCCATCGCCTTGCGCAAATCCGTGCCGCAGGCGCGCATCTTCGTGCTGGATGGCGCGGACGCCGATGCGGTGCCGGCGCTGATCTCCCATCGCCTGACGCCGGTACTCAACAGCCTGGGCCAGATCGCGGCCTGGGGCGCGGCGGCCGG